>CAYZFG010000007.1:0-51011 GCA_964477665.1 uncultured Staphylococcus sp. | reverse complement strand
CCGCCGTTGATCACCTCGCCCCAGCCCACGCCGCCGCCGTTGTGGATCGATACCCACGTGGCGCCGCGGAAGGAGTCGCCGATCACGTTGTGCACGGCCATATCGGCTGTAAACTGCGAGCCGTCATATATATTGGAGGTCTCACGGTAGGGGGAGTCGGTGCCCGATACGTCGTGGTGGTCGCGGCCGAGCACTACGGGAGCCGAGATTTCGCCCGAAGCGATGGCCTCGTTGAAGGCAAGGGCTATGCGGGCGCGGCCTTCGGCATCGGCGTAGAGGATGCGGGCCTGAGAGCCCACCACGAGGTGGTTGCGCGAGGCCTCGCGTATCCAGTGGAGATTGTCGGCGAGCTGGCCGCGTATCTCCTCGGGAGCGGTGAGAAGCATTTCCTCAAGCACGCGGGCGGCGATGCGGTCAGTAGCCTCAAGGTCGCTTTCGAGGCCTGATGTACACACCCAGCGGAACGGACCGAATCCGTAGTCAAAGAATTTCGGACCCATAATATCCTGCACGTAAGAGGGATAGCGGAATGTGCCATTATCCTTCATCACGTCGGCACCGGCGCGGGCGCTTTCGAGCAGAAAGGCGTTGCCGTAGTCAAAGAAGTACATGCCGCGGTCAGCGAGCTTATTGATGGCGGCCACCTGACGGCGGAGTGATTCCTGCACGCGGCGGCGGAATTCCTCGGGGTCGTCGGCCATCATGGCCTTTGACTCTTCGAGCGACAGTCCGGCGGGGTAGTAACCTCCGGCCCAGGGATTGTGGAGCGAAGTCTGGTCGCTGCCGAGGTCAACTTTCAGGTCGGGCTCGGCGGCGAGGCGTTCCCACAGGTCCACCACGTTGCCCTGATAGGCGAGCGATACGGCCTCGCGGGCTTCCATGGCGCGACGGGCGCGGGCTACGAGGGCGTCGAGGTCAGTGTAGACTTCATCCACCCACCCCTGACGATAGCGCTTCTCCACGGCGAGAGGATTGATTTCGGCGATGATGCTCACCACGCCCGAGATCACTCCGGCCTTGGGCTGGGCGCCCGACATGCCGCCGAGACCGGCCGACACGAAGAGCATGCCGCCTATCGAGTCGCGACCCGGCTCCATGCGCGAGCGGGCGGCATTGAGCACGGTGATGGTGGTGCCGTGGACTATGCCCTGCGGACCTATATACATATATGATCCGGCGGTCATCTGGCCGTATTGCGACACGCCCATGGCGTTGAATCGCTCCCAGTCGTCGGGCTTGGAGTAATTGGGTATCACCATGCCGTTGGTGACTATCACGCGGGGAGCGCGCTTGTGGGAGGGGAAGAGGCCCAGAGGGTGACCGGAGTACATGACGAGTGTCTGCTCATCGGTCATCTCGCTGAGGTAGCGCATGGTGAGGAGGTATTGTGCCCAGTTCTGGAACACGGCACCGTTGCCACCGTAGGTGATGAGTTCGTGGGGGTGCTGAGCCACGGCGGGGTCGAGATTATTCTGAATCATCATCATGATCGCTGCGGCCTGGCGGGAGCGCGCGGGATACTCGTCGATGGGACGGGCATACATATCATACTCGGGGCGGAAGCGATACATGTAGATGCGGCCGTAATCGCGCAGCTCGCGGGCAAACTCGGGGGCGAGCTCGGCGTGGAGATGCTCGGGGAAGTAGCGGAGGGCGTTTTTCAGCGCCAGTCGCTCCTGAGCGGGGGTAAGGATCTTCTTGCGGCGGGGCGCATGGTTGACTGTAGTGTCGTAGGGGCGGGGAGCGGGGAGCACGTCGGGGATGCCGGCGGCTACGGCTTCGCGAAATGTTTTATCCTGGTTCATGATTTCATGATATTTGTTTCAACTGAGTGGAGCACTGAGGATGAGAGCTCGCGGGCGCGGGTCTCTATGTCGTCGGCCTGGGCCTTGATTTCGGCGGCGCGGGCTTTGTCGGTGAGCGAGGCGATGTTGATGAGCACGTTGAGACGGGCGCCGCCTATTGCTGCGAGGGCTGCGAGGGCACCCACACCGGCGTCGCTGGCCGAGGCGGGATTGCCGTTGTCGGCTACGTATTGCAGCAGGGGGAAGGTGTCGAGGGTGGTGGACATGGTGCGCAGGGGTACCATGGCGGCGTTGAGCGTGGCGTCTTCGATGGCTTGGGCGCGGGCTGCGCGCTCCTGCTCGCTGCCGCGGGGCATGGCGAAGGCGGCCATCACGCGGTCAAAAGCGGCGGTGTCTTCATCCACGAGCGCAAGAAGATTGTTGAGATGCGCCTGACCTTTCTCGGCCTGATCGGAAAACTCGCGCCAGCGGTCGTCCCAGCCGGCTTTGTGGGCCGAGAGATTGGCTACCATCGTGCCGAGGGCTGCAGCGAGGGCACCCATGTAGGCTGAAACGGAGCCGCCGCCGGGGGCGGGGGATTCGCTTGCCGTCTCGCGGGCAAAGCCTGTCAGGGTCATGTCCACGAGTTTCTTCTTCGTATCCTTGTCGGCAATCATGTCCTCGATTACCTTTTCGGCGGCGACGAAGGGCTTGAGTTCGTCGAGTCCCATGCTCTTGACGGCGATGCGTATTATTTCGTCGTCGGGTATGCCGGTGGAGCGCTGCTGCTTGTGGAGGAAGTACTTGCCGGCCTCGATGAGGGTGCGACGGGGTATGAGGCCCACGATTTCGGTGCCGGTCACGCGTATGCCGCGGGCGGCGGCTGCGCGGGTCACTTCGTCAAATGCCACGTGGAGCGGCGTGGTGTTGATATCGGTAATGTTCATCGACACCTGAGCGATGCCGTATTCGTCGATATACCAGCCTATTGCCTTGGTGCCTTTGAGCGTGCCGGGTATCATGATGGGGTTGCCGGTTTCATCTTTCAGGGGCTTGCCGGTGAGGCGTCCGCCTTCGCGGGCGGGGCGACCTTTCTCGCGCACGTCAAAGGCTATAGCGTTGGCACGGCGGGTAGAGGTGGTGTTGAGGTTGAAATTTACGGCGATGAGGAAGTCGCGAGCGCCCACGGCGGTAGCTCCTGTGCGGGCGGAGTGCTCGGTCATGGGGCCGCGGCCGAAGTCGGGACCCTCCACGGGGTCGGCCAGGCGGTCGGCCAATCCCTCATATTCACCCTTGCGCACCACTGCAAGATTCTTGCGGGCGGGGGTGGAGGCTGCGGCTTCGTAGCAATATGTGGGGATGGCGAGCTCGGTGGAGATACGCTCGGCGAGCTTGCGGGCCAGCTCGGCGCACTCTTCGAGCGTGATGCCCGATACGGGGATGAGCGGGAGCACGTCGGTAGCTCCCATGCGGGGATGAGCGCCGTGGTGCTGGCGCATGTCGATGAGTTCGGCTGCGCGTTTCACACCGCGGAAGGCGGCTTCGGTCACGGCCTCGGGCTCGCCGACGAATGTCACCACTGTGCGGTTGGTAGCCTCGCCGGGGTCAACGTCGAGCAATCTTATGCCCTCCACGCTTTCTATAGCGTCGGTTATCGACTTGATTATGGTCTTATCGCGCCCTTCGCTGAAGTTGGGCACACACTCTATTAACTTTGGCATCTATATGGGGAATTTAAAATTTAGAATTTAGAAATTTTTGTATTAATATGAGGTGATGCTTGTTGAAATTGTCTTGTAGGGACGCTCCATGGAGCGTCCGGCAGAGCAATAAGGTAACTTTCTTTTCAGGTCACAGGTCAGAGTTATAAGTGAAAAAGTGGGGTTCTCACGCACCATCAATCACCGTGGTCGCCGCCGGACGCTCCATGGAGCGTCCCTACATGGAGCGGAAATGTTGACACTTTAACCGTTATTATTACATTGAGCTATTTTCTCTTTAAGGTATGGGGTTGGCATTACCGCGTAAGCGCGATTGAGATAGGAGAGTGCTGTGGCTTTATCTCCTTGCGATTCGGCGTAGTAGGCGAGGGAGAGGAGGGCGTCGACATTGTCGGGCGCCACTTCTACGATGCGGCGGTATACGTCCATTGCGGCGGGAAAGTCGCCTGTGAGCATCAAGCCGCGTGCCTTGTCGTGGAGAAATGTCACATCGTCGGGCAGGCCGGCGAGCATACGGTCAGCGTAGGCCACCATGCCCGGGCCGTCGCAGCGGAAGGTGTAATATTTAAGAAGATAGCCGTCGATGGTGCGCTGAAGCCACTGCTCGTGGCGGGCTATCATCAGCAGGAAGTCTTCGTAGACGTCGCAGCGGGCGAGGGCAAACGACTCGGTCTCCACTGCCGAAAACACCTTCTCAAAAGGCTGGCGGTGAGATACGGCATTCTTAAACAGGCGCAGCTGCTCGATGGAGTCGTTGCGCAGCCCGGCCACGGCTATCGCCTTGCCCGTCAGGGCGGGGTCAGAGGGCTTTTCCTCCACCATGAGTTGGAGCATGGCCTGAGCCGATGCCCATTCCTTATACTGAATGAAGCGGTCGGCCTTCACGGCGAGTTGGTCAAACGTTGGTTTTTCACCATGCGCTATTGCCACCGATACCACGATGACAACCGCGAGCGAGAGTAGTTTTTTCAGCATCGTCTACTGTAATTTAAGATGTTTTCTACGAGATAGAGCGACTTGATGTCGGAGCGGAGCACCTCCATGTCGTCGTAGGCCGGATTGGCGCTGTGGAGTATCACCATCGACTTGTCAGGGTGCTTCCTGACAAACTTCACCATGCGGTATTCCTCCAGGCCCACCACATATATCTGGCCCCAGAAAATATTGCGCATATCGTTGATGGGGCGGATGGCCACATAGCCGCCGTCGCATATCGTGGGGCTCATCGAGTCGCCGCTCACAGGTACTATTATCTGCTTGTGTTTCAGGCCGGGAAGCGACACGGCTCCTATGGGGCGCTGCTCGCTGAAGATGGCTTCGAGATTGTGGCAGCCGGCCGTCACGTCTATGTCATACACTGGCGTGCCGTCGTCGGTCATCGTCGAGGGAGTGAGAGGATTGTCGATAAGTATCTCCTCGGCAAGCAGCGGCTTGGCAAAAGGAGTGTCGACCCCGTCGCGCAGCCACGCCTTCGATACCCCCGCGTCGATTACTATGCGGTTGATAAGGCTTTCTGATACAGGAGCTTTCCCCGTCAGCACCTTAGAGAGATTACTCGGGTCAATACCTATAAGCCGGGCAAACCGCGCCTGCGACATATTATTAATGCGCATTACGTAGTGGATGCGGTCGATAACCGTATCGGTCTTTAATTCGGGTAAATCTACAATGGGTCGTGGTATGTATTCGTTTGGCATTATCGTAAAAATAGTAAATATACAATGCAAAAATACAACGAAACTCCCGAAAAACCAAGAAAACCCGCAAGAAAATTTTCCACCGGTGAAAGTGGAGAGAGGAGAGCGGAGGGTGGAGAGCGGAGAGAGGAGAGCGGAGAGTGGAGAGTGGAGGGTGGAGAGTGGAGGGTGGAGAGCGGAGGGTGGAGAGTGGAGAGTGGAGAGTGGAGAGCGGGGTAGAGGGGAGAGTGGAGGGTGGAGAGTGGAGGGTGGAGAGTGGAGAGGTTCATCCGCCTGCCCTTGTCATGATTAATCATGATTTTCTCGATTAATCCTGATAAATCCCATCTCCTCCACTCTCCACCCTCCACTCTCCGCTCTCCCCTCTCCCCTCTCCACTTGTTAAATTCCGCTAAAGCCGGTGGATGGCGCAAGGAATTTCGGGAAATTTTTCGTATCTTTGTGGTATGATGAGATTTCTGTCGATATTTTTTGCGGTGGTGCTTCTGGCGGGGTGTGCCCGTAAGGAGCCGGCTGCGGTGTATCCTGACCGCGATGTGTATCCGGTGGCGGGAATCGACATCAGCGCCCACAACGGGGTGATAGATTTCGATGCCGTCAAGGCCGACGGCTATGATTTCGTAATCATCAAGGCTACCGAGGGGGCGACCTTCAAGGATAAGGCTTTTCTCGATAATTATGCCCGCGCTACCGAGGCCGGACTGAAGGTGGGTGCCTATCACTTTTTCCGCTTCGAGACGAGCGGCTACATGCAGGGGTTGAACTTTGTCAACTCGCTCAATGGCCGCGAGTTGCACCTACCGGTGGCTATCGACATCGAGGAGTGGACCAACTCAGCCGCGCAGCCCACAAAGCATGTGCTCGACCGCCTGCACGAGATGATCGACCATCTTGAAAAGCACGGCTACCGCGTGATGCTCTACACTAATAAGAATGGCTTTGAGCGCTTCGTGCGCGGCAATTTCCCCGGCTATCCGGTGTGGCTCTGCTCCCTGTCAGAGCCTCCGGCCGAGACGGTACGCTGGGCGCTCTGGCAGGCATCGCACCGCGGTGTGGTGGCGGGCGCTGATCACCCCGTGGATATCAATGCTTTCCGCGGCTCGCGCGAGGAATGGGACAAGTGGATAGGTGCCGCGCAATAATCGCCCGCTTTTTTCGTTATATGTATGTATTAAACCGTCTATTAATGAACCTCTCATATTCGCTCCTTACACATTTCTTGCGTCTCGCCGTGGTCATAGCCGCTGTGCTTGCTCCGGTGAGGGGCGCAGCTTTTTCCACTGATACCTACGCTCCGGCTTCGGCGCTCGCCGAGGGGCGCTGGGTGAAGATTTCCGTGCCCTCCACAGGCCTTTATTGCATCTCTGCGGCCGACCTCCGCTCGTGGGGTTTCAATGACCTCTCCAAGGTGCGTATCCACGGCTACGGCGGTCAGCGTATCTCTGACCATCTTACCGCCGCTACGTATATCGACGATGTGCCGCAGGTGCAGAGCGCTGTGACGCAGCGCGGTGTGGTGTTTTACGCCATGGGCCCGGAGATGTGGACGTATGCCGACGGCACGTGGACTCATTCACTCAATCCGTTTGCTACCGCGGGCTACTATTTCGTGACCGAGAGCGACGCTCCGGCACGCGACATCGAGGCCGAGGGTCGCGAACTGACGGCTGACCGCGAGTTTGCTTCCTCGTTTACCGAACATCTATATTACGAGACGGATAAGGTGTCGCCCGCCACGCTCGGACTCCTCCTCGTGGGTGAGGATTTCCGCTATACCACCTCCCAGTCATTCCGCTTCGCTACTCCCGGTGCCGTGCCCGGTGCCGACGGCGCAAATGGCAAGGCGCGTGTCAACTTCCTGGTAAGTTCTACGGGCCAGTCGACCGTAGCGATGACTGCCGACAATAATCCCGTGACGCTCACGGGTATCACCTCATTTACTCCCTCGGCCGAGGGGTCGATAGGTCTAAGCGAGGGAGCGGTGAATGTCTCCGCCGATAATACCTCGCTGGGCGTGCGTTTCAGTAGTGGCGGAGTGGTGTCGATGGCCTATCTCGATTACCTCGAACTGCTTTACAATCGCCATATAGCCCTCAGCGGCGGCCTCCTCAGCTTCACGTCCGATTCTCCCGGAGTGGAGCTTGACGCAATCGACTATAAGGACGTGACCGTGTGGGATGTGACTGACCCGCTGAATATCAATGTGCTTAACACCACCGGCGCGCAGGGCGGCAAGCTCCGCTGGGTGACCCCCTACTCGGGAATGCGCTCTTACTGCGCCTGGAGCCAGTCGGCGTCGCTCCCTTCGCCCAAATATGTGGGAGTAGTGGGGAATCAGAGTATCCACTCCCGCCGCACACCCGATATGGTGATAGTCACCACGGCCGATAATTTTGAGCAAGCCAACCGTGTGGCCGCGCTCCACAGTGACCTCGACGTGCTCGTCGTTACGCCTGATCAGGTGTACAACGAGTTTTCATCAGGCGCTGCCGACCCCTCGGGCATACGCAAGATGGCCAAGATGTTTTATGACCGCTCCACCTCGCCCGGCGATGAGGAGGGGGGCGACTTCCGCTACCTCCTGCTATTCGGCCGCCCCACTTACGACAACCGACGCCTCACCGGCGACATGGCTCAGGCTGAATATGAGACAATCCCCGCATGGACCACTGACACGGGATTGAATGAAAACGTGGCATATTGTACCGACGATTTCTTCGCCATGCTCGACGATAACTCCGGCCTCCGCTGGGGCAATGAAGTGCTCCGCGTGGCCGTGGGCCGCATACCCGCCACGTCGGCCACAGATGCCCGCGTGTTTGTAGACCGTCTCGTCGACTACGTCACCACCCGCTCCGGCGGCGAGTGGTCGCAGCGGGTGGTGCTGACCGCTGATGACGGCGACAGCTCCGTCCACCTTCTCCAGACCGAGAAGATGTATGACGGCTTCCTGTCAAGTTCGCGCGGCGGCGACATTAATTATAAAAAGGTATACTTCGGCGCCTACACGCTCTCCAATGGCGTGTATGCCGAGGCCGTATCAACATTCCGCCGCGAGATAGAAGACGGCGTGCTGCTCTGGAGCTTCGTGGGCCACGCCACTATCGACAATCTCACCGGCGAAGGCCTCCTTCCCGCCGGCGAAGTCTATAAGCTCTACCTTCGCAAGCCCCTGATATTCTACGGTGCCACCTGCTCCTTCGGGCGATGGGACGGCAACCGCCTCTCGGGCATCGAGGCTCTGTGTCTGCGCGAGAGCGGCGGCGCCATTGCTGCCATTTCGGCCGTGCGCCCCGTGTATATCGCCCTCAACGAGCTCATGTCCACCTCCTTCTCCAAGCAGCTTTTCCAGGCCGACGAGTCAGGCCGGTTCCCCACCGTGGGCGAGGCTATGATGGTGGCTAAGAATGCGATTGGTTCGGATACCAACAAGCGCCGCTACGTGCTCCTCGGCGACCCCGCCATGCGCCCGGCCATACCTGAAAACCGTGTGGAGATTCTCACTGTCAATGGCCTTGACGCCACCGATCCGCAGGAGCCGCCCACAATCGCCGCGCTCCAGAAGGTCACCATCACCGGCCGCGTGACTGACCATGCCGGCACTCCGCTCGACGATTTCAACGGCTCGCTGGCCTATACCATCTTCGATGCCGAATACTCCACGCTCTCCAACGAAAAGGATGAGATGGAGCGCGAGATAACATTTGAGCAGCAGGGCAACCGCGTGGCAGCCGGCCGCGCCGCCGTAGAGGGTGGGAAGTTTGAAATCACGCTCACCATGCCCTCAGAGATTGCCGATAATTACCGCCCGGGCGCTATGTCGCTCTACGCCATCTCGGCCGACAAGAGTGTCGACGCCGCCGATACTTACCGCAACTTCTACATCTACGGCTTTGACGACCAGGCTACCGCCGACCTCAATGCCCCGAAGATCGAGTATATGTATATGAATCATGACTCGTTTGAGGACGGCAATACCGTCAACTCCGCCCCCATGCTCATAGCCCGCGTGAGCGACGATACCGGCATCAACCTTTCTACAGCCGGTGTAGGCCACCAGATGAGCGTGCGCATTGACCGCAAGGATTCTTACAGCGACGTGGCCGCTTCATTCAGCCCCGACGATGACGGCAGCCCCGCCGGTGTGGTGGCTTACCGTCTGCCCGAACTTACCCCCGGCGAGCATCAGCTGGAGTTCAGGGTATGGGATGTCAACGGCAACTCCGCCTCTAAATTCCTCACCTTCAATGTCGACGGCTCGGCTGCTCCCTCGATTTTCGATGTGTGGAGCGACTCCAGCCCCGCCCGCACCGAGGCTAATTTCTACGTGACCCACGACCGCCCCGACGAGATTCTCAACGTCACCATCGAGGTCTTCGACTTCAACGGTGCCCTCCAGTGGAGCACCACCGCTACCGGCCGCGCCGACATGTTTGCCTCCTCGCCCGTGAAGTGGAACCTCGTCAACAAGAGCGGACAGCGCGTAGCCCGCGGCATCTACATCTACCGCGCCCGCATCGCTACGGCCGACGCTCCTGATCTCGTCTCCACCTCCCGCAGCCGCCGCCTCGCCGTCGGCGCCCTCTGATAAGTTATAAGTCAGAGTTATAAGTGATAAGGTGATGTCGTAGGGACGTCGCTGTGCGACTAATGTTGTAGAGCCTTAGCTTTGCGACTAATGTTGTAGGGCCTTAGCTTTGCGACTAATGTTGTAGGGACGTCGCTGTGCGACGTTTCCAAGAAGAGCTGATGTAACTTCCTATGCAGCAAGATAATACATCATTGTCACACCTGTAAACGTCGCACAGCGACGTCCCTACACCCATGAATCATGAATCATAAATCATAAATCATCGAAATAATTTTCGTACCTTTGCGCCGTTATCGCAATTTTCCTCTCTTTTTCTTGGTAACTTTGCTATATACCGATCGCCATGGCCGACAAGATCAAATATGCATTTCGGATTACCCACATAGCCAATATTCCACACATTCAGAAGTTTGGTATACTAAGGGCTAATTCGCCGTTGTGCAGTGATGATTTTGTGAGCATAGGTGATACAAAGGTTATCGACTGTAGGCGTGAAGTAGTGCGCAATAATGTGCGGATCAGCGACTGTGTACCGTTTTATTTCGGACCTCGCTCTCCTATGTTATATGTGATTCAAAACGGATATAACGGCGTTCAGCGTCAGGCTCCTCAAAATATTGTATATTGTGTGGTAAGGATAGCCGATATTATTTCGGGACCTCTTGACTGCATATTTTCCGACGGACATGCGCTTAATGCCATTTCCCGGTTTTACGGAAAGGAACACCTGAACGATATAAATCATATCATCCGTTATGATGACGTATATGCTCAAAGATGGAACAACAACGAGAATGACCTTGATATCAAGCGTCGAAAGGAAGCAGAGTTACTGATATGCGGTGACTTGCCTGTCGACTTAATATGCGGATATGTAGTCTATAATGACCGTGCTCGCGACCTATTGAAATCAATGGGCATTGCCGCTGATAAGATTGTTGTGGCCCCGAATTATTACTTCTAATTAAAGACCGGCATGATTATTAAAGTAAAAGGAGATCTTCTCGATAGCAAAG
This sequence comes from uncultured Staphylococcus sp., assembly GCA_964477665.1. GTDB lineage: Bacteria > Bacteroidota > Bacteroidia > Bacteroidales > Muribaculaceae > Duncaniella. The sequence goes on along the minus strand of CAYZFG010000007.1, from coordinate 40,202 downwards.
CTGAGGCGCTCGTCAATACCGTCAATACCGTGGGTGTGATGGGTAAGGGCATCGCTCTGCAATTCCGCGAGGCCTTTCCGGAAAACTATCGCATATACCGCAATGCATGTAAAAATAAGCAGCTCGAAGTGGGTAATATGTTGATTACCAGAGAAACCACTTTGTCGCGCGGCGATAAGATGATAGTCAATTTTCCCACCAAGACCCATTGGCGCTATCCATCGGAGTACTCTTATATCGAGAAAGGACTCGCCGCATTGCGTGAAGAGATCATAAAGCGCGGTATCCGCTCTATCGCCATCCCGCCGCTCGGCTCTCACAATGGAGGACTTGACTGGAACAGGGTGAGAGTGATGATAGAAACCGCGTTGGCCGACCTTGACTGTGAAATCTATCTCTACGAGCCCTCTGATTCTATCATCGAGCGTATGAAAGCGGAGCGCGTCCCGCTCACCACAGCCCGGGCTATGCTTCTCGTGTTGATGGCTGACATGATTCGTTTCGGTGAATTTGCATCGGTATTCGCCGCTGAAAAGTTGGTATACTTCATGCAACGCTTCGGAGGAAAAGAGTTCTTTAAAATTGATTTCCGCCCTTATATCTATGGCCCGTATTCCGGCGGTAAGGTTGCTCACGTGCTATATCGTCTCAACGGAAGCTATATTAAGGGTATGGCCGGAATGCAAAACCGACCGTTTGACTATCTTTGGCTCAATGATGATGCCGAGAAAGAGGCTCTTGACTTTATCGACAATCTTTCTGATAGCAAGGCTCGCGACATCTGCGACCGGACTATGAAATTTCTGCGCAGTTTTTATTCCAATTATTCGTTGGAATTGCTGTCGACGGTGGATTATCTCCTCCGCCACACCCCCGAGCTTAGTGGCTGGAGCGAGATGCCTGATGACGAAGTGATTGATATACTCCGCAGGGAGATTCACCGCTGGAGCTTACGCAAGGAGTCGATGTTTCACGCTGACCATCTCGAAATTGCCCTCAACTATCTGAAAAATTATCCCGAGTTGCAAAGCAGTTCCGATTGTTGACCATGAATCATGAATCATAAATCATAAATCATCGAAATAATTTTCGTACCTTTGCGCCGTTATCGCAATTTTCCTCTCTTTTTCTTGGTAACTTTGCAAAAATTCTGTCACGATGAAAAATAAATTCACTCCCCTTATCTGGGCCGTTATCGTTTTGGCGCTCCTGTTGCTCGGAGCCGTGGTGTTCAGCGTTACTCAGGTTTCCTCGCTCAAAAATCAGGTCGAGGAGGCTAATCTTCAGAATGAAGAGCTCCGCCTCTCTAATGAGCAGCTGCAGCTCACCAACGAGTTTGACGCCATCAATGCCGAGTTCCGTCAGTATGAGGATCAGGCCACCCGCATCGCCAACGATACCATCCTCGCCAAGTATACCGCCGCAAAGGCCAAGGTGGAACAGCTCATCAAGGAGCTCAACAATGAGAAGACCAAAAACCGCGCCCGTATTCAGGAACTCCAGAATGAGATAGGCACGCTCAAGGGTCTCCTCCGCCACTATATAGCTCAGGTCGACTCGCTCAACAAGGAGAACGGTGCGCTGCGTCAGGAAAACGACGAGGTGCGCGCCCGCAACCGTGAGCTGTCGTCGAAGGTGGCTGACGTGGAGCAGCGCAACGAGACTCTCACCGAGCGCATGACCCTCGCTGAGAAACTCAATGTCACCGGCCTCTCCATCACCGGCCTGAAAAAGAACGGCAAGACGGAGAAGAATATCACCAAGGCCAAGCAGCTCATGGTCACCTTCACCATCCCGCAAAACAATTCCACTCCCGTCGGCTCCAAGACCATATACCTCCGCATCGTCAACCCCGAGGGTCAGCTTCTGGGCGGAGGCATGAGCTTTGACTTCGAGGGTCGCTCCATCCCCGCCACCGCCCGCAAGACTATCGAGTATGCCGGCGACGAGATTTCGGGCGTGACCATCTACTGGGATGTCAACACTACACTCAATCCCGGCGACTATACCGTGGAACTGTTCACTGACGGCTACCGCCTCGTATCGCGCCACTTCACCCTTAAGAAATAATCAGCCGATGTGGAGCCACTTCATTGACTGTATCAACGCTCAGGAGCTCACCACCTTCAGCGCTATTTTCCGCCTCCTCGTGGCTCTGCTACTGGGCAGCGCCATAGGTCTCGAACGCAAGCGCAAGGGGCAGGCTGCCGGACTGCGCACCTTCGCCCTCATATCCATGGGCGCGTGCCTGGCCATGATACTCTCTATCTACGTGCCTCAGGAATACCTCGGGCTTAAGAACGGCGACCCCGGCCGTATCGCGGCTCAGGTAATCACGGGTATAGGTTTCCTCGGCGCCGGCGCGATAATCCAGATGAAGGGCTCAGTGCGCGGCCTCACCACCGCCGCCGGTATATGGATCATTGCCACGATAGGCATGGCCGTGGGCGTGGGCATGTATCTCGTGGCCATTGCCGCCACCATCCTCGTGCTTGCCATCCTCTCGGTGCTTGAAATGCTCGAAAATGTAATAAGCCTGGGCCATGAAGCCCGCACTATCCGCCTGCGTGTCAGCGGCATAATCCGCTCGCTCGACGGCTACAGCGAGGTGCTCCGCGCCCACGGCATACACCTCTCGCGCGTCTACGTCGACTTTGAATACGATGCTGACTACACCCGCCTCAACCTGCTCGTGATAGTCCCTGACCGCTATGATTTCATGGACGTGTTTCACGCCCTGAGCAAAGTCAACCCCACCGTCTCAATCTCACTTTCCAATCAAGCCGACCTATCCTGACCCCCTGATCAGCTATGCTCCTTTCCATCCTTGCACTCATCTCCCCCGACGGCGCCGCTGCCGCTCACGAGGCTGCCGAAGCCGGGGCTTTTGACGTCAACGGTCTTATCACCGACCTCGCTTTTATCCTCATCCTCGCCGCTATTACCACGCTGCTCTTCAAGTGGCTGAAGCAGCCGGTGGTGCTCGGCTATATCGTGGCGGGCTTCCTCGCCAGTCCCAATTTTGAATACCTCCCCTCGGTCACCACCGAGGCCAATATCGACTTCTGGGCGCAGATAGGTATCATCGTGCTCCTCTTCTCGCTCGGTCTCGAATTTTCATTCAAGAAGCTCCTCAATGCGGGCGGCTCGGCCGTGGTCACGGCTCTTTTCATAGTCTCGGGCATGATGTGCGCGGGCTTTGCCGTGGGTCATTTCCTCGGCTTCACCACCATCAACTGTCTCTTCCTCGGCGGCATGCTCTCTATGTCGTCTACCACCATCATTATCAAGGCGTTCAATGACATGAACCTCCAGCACCACAAGTTTGCCTCGCTGGTATTCGCCGTGCTCATCGTCGAGGACCTTTTCGCCGTGCTCATGATGGTAATACTCTCATCCATAGCCGTAAACAATTCCGTGGAGGGCACCGAGATGCTTTTCTCGGTGGGCAAACTCGGATTCTTCCTCATTATATGGTTTCTCGTGGGAGTGTTTCTGCTCCCGTCGCTCTTCAATTCCCAGCGCCGTTTCCTCAACAATGAGACGCTCCTTATCGTGTCGATGGGCCTCTGTCTGGGCATGGCGGTGTTCTCCGTGGCCTGCGGATTCTCGCTCGCTCTCGGAGCCTTCGTCATGGGCTCGATTCTCGCCGGTACGAGCTTCGCCGAGCGCATCGAGCGCGTCACCACATCGGTCAAGGACCTCTTCGGCTCGGTGTTTTTCATCTCCGTGGGTATGATGGTCAATCCCCACATCATCGTCGAGTATGCCGGCCCCATCTTCATCCTCTCGGGAGTGGTGATCGTGGGCATGATTTTCTTTGGCACATTCGGTATGCTCCTCACCGGCCAGACTCTCAAAGTGGCTATCCAGAGCGGCTTCTCGCTCACGCAGATAGGTGAATTTGCCTTCATTATCGCTTCGCTCGGTATGTCGCTCGGCGTGCTTGAGCCCACCATTTATCCCATCGTAGTAGCCGTGTCGGTAATCACCACGTTCACCACGCCTTACTTCATCCGCATGGCCGACCCCGTCTACCGCTTCATCGAGCGCATCCTCCCCAAGCGGCTCCACTTCCTCATTGACCGCTACTCGTCAAGCTGCACCGCCGAGACCAGCGCATCGCGGGCTCTGTGGCGCTCGCTCCTGAAGAGATACCTCTGGCGCGTGGTGCTCTACTCGTCAATCCTCATCGCCATCACGGCCATCTCCACCCGGTTCCTTCTGCCGTTCATGGTGCGCATCATGCCCGTGTGGGGCCGGTTGCTGACCACGGTAATAGCTCTTGTAGCCATGGCTCCATTCCTCCTTGCGCTTACTTATCCGGCATCCAAGAAGACCGAGCGCGAGCGTCTCGTGGCGGCCAATGCGCGGTTTGACGTGCCGCTCATCATCCTCACCCTCATCCGCCTCATCATCGCCATGGTGATTATAGTCTACCTCCTCTCGTCGCTTTTCTCCATGACGGTGGGATGGACGATAGGTCTGGCGCTCTTCTTCGTGCTGCTGATGTCATACTCCAAGCGGGTGCGCCGCCGCCTTAACCATATCGAGTCAAAGTTTCTCAACAATCTCAATGAGCGCGAGTTACGCCGCTCGGGTCGCAACAACAATATCATCGCCAATCTCCACCTTGCCTACATGACCGTGGGCCCCGACTGTCCCTTCGTGGGCGAGCAGCTTAAAAATTCGCCGCTCCGTTCGCAGTTTGGCGTCTCGGTGGCAAGTATACAGCGTGGTGTGTCGGTCGATCCTGTGCCCTCGGGCGATGCCCGCATCTTCCCCGGCGACGTATTAGGTGTGATAGGTACCGATGATCAGATTCAGGCGCTCCTGCCCGTGGTGGAACTCGACAATCAGGACACCGACGCCGCCGCTCCGGTCGACGTGAAGTTTACCTCCGTGCGTCTTTCCGATTCTTCTCCGGTTGTGGGCAAGACGGTGGCTGACAGTAATTTCCGCAACAATTACTCGTCGCTCATCGTGTCGGTATTCCGCGACGGGGAGTATCTCCAGCCCTCGCCGCAGTTAATCTTTGAGCCGGGCGACACGCTGTGGCTCGTAGGCGATACGGCTCGCATCGCCACGCTTGCCTGATGCGGGCGCGGTCACTATCTCAATATCGTATCTTATTTTACGCGTATCTTTGCCTCGGCTGGTTTCACGCCGCGGGCACTGACTTTCACCGTCATCTCGCCCGGCTCCTTGCCGCCGCGGGCTATCACCGTGGCCGCTCCCGAGAATAGTTTCATCCTCGGCTCGCCGAATGGCATGAGGCACGTCGCGTCGCCGTTGGCCGTGGCTTCAAAGCTCCCCGCCCCGGTCACTTCTATCTTCACCTCGCGGTCATCGCGGTTCACGGGATTCCCCTGGGCATCCTCCACCTCCACGGTGAGATAAACGAGCTCTTCGCCGTTGGCCTCAATTTCGGTGCGCGACGGTGTGAGTGTCAATCTGTACGGTTTCCCGGGTGTCACCCTGCGGGCTTCGGCCACGGGATTTCCCTCGGCATCCATCGCCACTACGCGTACTTCGCCGGGCTCATACACCACGTCGTTCCACATCAGGCGGTAGCGATGCATCACCGTTGAGTCATTTTTCTCTCTCACGCCCATGCTCCGGCCGTTGATGAATAGTTCGGCCTTGGGCAGCGAGGTGTAGACAAATACCGGCGTCACTTCCCCCCGGCGCTCGGGCCACTCCCAGTGGGGGAGGATGTGAAGGGTGGTGTCGCGCTCGTTCCACTTGGAGCGGTAGAGATAGTAGCGGTCTTTGGGAAGCGACGCAAGGTCGATGATGCCGAAGTAGCTGCTGTGCGACGGCCACGCGTCGGTGTCATAGGGCGTAGGCTCGCCCAGGTAGTCGAATCCGGTCCAGACGAATTGCCCCATCACATACTCCTTGTCATCGTCGGCAGCGAAGTCTATGTCAGGGATATTTGACCACGAGCACGCCTCGGTGTCGTAGCTCGACGATTGATTGTCACTATACACGGCCATCTTCTTCAGCTCCACCGGAAACTTATACACCCCGCGCGACGATACGGTCGAGGCTGTCTCGCTGCCAAGTATCATCTTCTGCGGCAGGCGGTTATAGGCGTCTTCGTAGTGGCCGGGCTTATAGTTGAAACCGGGCACGTCGAGCACTTCGGCAAATCCGGTCTGCAACACGCCTTTTATCTGGTCCATGCCGTTGGTCACGGGGCGGGTGCCGTCGAGCGAGTGTACAAGGTCAAGAAGTCGGCCCGACACCTTGGCGCCGTTTTTCTTATCCCACTGCGAGGGCACTTCATTGCCGGTGCTCCACATCACCACTGAGGGGTTGTTGCGGTAGTGGGTGACCATATTGGTGATGTCGCGCTCGGCCCAGAGGTCAAAGATTTTGCCGTAGCCGTTTTCGCTCTTGGGGCGGTAGCTCCAGTCGTCAAATGCCTCTACCATCATCATTATTCCCATCTCGTCGCAAAGCTCCACGAGCTCTGGCGCGGGCATGTTGTGAGAGGTGCGTATAGCGTTGACGCCCATGTCTTTAAGCAGACTGAGCTGATGGCGTAGGGCTGAGCGGTTGACGGCGGCGCCGAGTGGACCGAGGTCGTGGTGATTGCACACGCCGCGAAATTTCGTCGGTCGGCCGTTGAGGTAGAAGCCTTTCTCAGGGATGAAGTCAAGCCTGCGTATTCCGAATCGGGTATTGTATTCGTCCACTTTCCGCCCGTCGATCCACAGCTCGGTGCGGGCGGTGTAGAGGGTAGGGGAGTCGATGTCCCACAGCATGGGATTGGTAATCAGGAAGTTCTGATTCACCTCGCGGCCGTGATTTACGTGGAGAATGGAGTCGCGGGCCACGGCCCGGCCTTCGGGGTCAAGGATAGTTGTGACCACGCTTATCTTTTCAAGGTCGGTGGCGCCGGCTATGGTGGTGGCGAGTTTCACCGACGCCATATCGGCCGCCACGTAAGGTGTCGTCACGTGTGTGCCCCAAGTGGGGATGTGGAGGCGGTCGGTCTCTACGATGCGCACGTTGCGGTAGAGTCCGGCTCCGGGATACCATCTCGATGATTTTTCGGGATTCTCAAGCTCGATGCGCAGGGTGTTGATGCCCGGCTTTACGAGGCTGTCGATGCTGAGATAGAAGGAGTTATATCCGCTGCCCCACGTGCCGGCGAGGCGGTCGTTGACATACACACGCGGGTTGCTCATCGCGCCGTCGAGCTCTATGGTGACTGCTTTTCCGGCGGTGTCGGCTATCTCAAAGGTGGTGGTATATGTTCCCCGGCCTATGAAGGGAAGTCCGCCGGTACGGCCGGTTTTCCACGTTTCGGTCTTTTCGCCGTTTTGCTCCACGGCCACTTTCTGAAGGTCGATCGAGCGGTCAAAGGGGCCTGATATTGCCCAGTCGTGGGGCACCCTTACAGTCACGGCCTTGCCGCCGTCGCGTGAAAATTGCCAGCTCTCGCGCAGCTCGGTCACGGTGCGCTGTGCCCATGCCGCGCTCACTGCAGCGGCAAGTATCATTAATGTAACAGTCTTTTTCATGGTGATGCAAAGTTAGGAATATTTATCTGATTTGCAACTTCAGCAGCTCATTTACCGTAGCGCGCGATGGTTGCGGGGCGTCGATGTCCACGAAGAGAGCCATGGCGCGGGTCATGAGCATATCGTCGTGACACCCCTCCTTGGCTCCGTAACCCGTGCCGGGAAGTCGCTGATAGTTAAGAAACTCGGTGATCACTCGCTCGTCGCGCTCGGTATACTCGCCGTCGCGCACCCGCGCCACGAGGTTGGAAATCATCGCGCCCTTGGTTCGGCGGTTGGTGTGGAATCCCGGTCGGTTGTCGGCTGTGCCGAGATTGTCGCGCGACACTCGGCGGTACATGTTGTTATAGCCGCGACCTATAGTCTTGAGTATATACGGGCCGGCCTCGGCGGCGTCGCTTTCGAGCGAATTGCTCTCAATCACCAGCAGGGCATTGCTGTAGTAGCGGGCCATCGCCACTGACTTCTGCGCGAGTATATCCATGTCGATATGTCCGCGCCAGGTGGCCACGACTTCGGGGTGACGTATGCCGCGGTGGTCAAAGTGGCGGTCGATGACGGTGATCACTGAGTAGTCGGCATCTTCGGTGCGGCCGCCTATGTCTACCGTACATATATAATCGTTGGGCCGCGTGTCGGGGCGGGGACGGGTCCATATAAATGTGCCGCCTTCGTCGCTCTCCTTCACTACCGCCGAGCGGCCCTGCATCACCACTTCGCCCTTTGTCTCGGGTTCGCGGCAGTCGAGGCGCAGGTTGTCGACGTCGGCCGTGGAGAATACGCCGTTGAAAGCCTCGGTAAACGCCTCCTCGGGGGTCGACGGATATTCGCTCTGCAGGTGACGGCGATCGCCATACTCGCGGCGGCGCGAGCGGTACCAGCATATCTGCTCAAGTGTGCAACCCTGCTCGCGCCACAGCCATTCCTCATAGCCGTCCATCTCTTCGCATAGAGCCTCGGGGTCGATGACTTCGCGCATGTAGGCCTCGTTTTCGTACCACGGCACGAATACCCAGGCCTTGTCGCTCTTTCCCTCCACGGTACGCTTCCACTCATTGTGAAAATAGTTGTTTTCGCCATGGGCTGTAGATTCGAGCACTATCAATGTATATGGTTCGGTGGTGATACCGCTGGTCACGGCGCGCATCGTATCCTCCGGACCCGTTGCCTTGCCTTGACGCCAGAAAGCCACCTCGGTAAGGTGTGCCATCGTCACGTCGAGGCCGCGCACGGAGTTGGTGCCGTAGCTCGACGTCACGGTAATCGCCGCCCCGCGCCCTGGTATCTGGCGGGTGCTGCTCATGCCGGCAAGCGACTTAAGCGCGGCGCGCTCGTCGTCGGCAAGATATTCTTCGGGATATGAAGCAAGGAGCATCTCGGTGGTGAGCCTCACGGTGAGCGACGTGTCGCGGGTGTGGGCGCAAATCACCGAGTTCCAGTTGTGGCGGTGTATCATCTGAATCCACAGCATATAAGCGGCTATGAGAGTGGAGCAACCCCACTGGCGGGCCTTCAGTACTATCAGGCGCATAGGCTCGTTGCGCAGGCGCATCTTCTCCAGCTCAGCTATCACGCGGCGCTGCGGGCGGTTGAGTACGAAAGGCACATTGCGGCGGGTGTACTTGTCGTGGATGCGGGTGCATCGCGCAGCCCAGTACTCAAAGTCGTGTCGGAAACGAAGCATGTCGAGAGCCTGATCGCTCATCGACGGGTCATAGCCCGCATCGTCCACCACGGCAGCTGGGAGATAAAGTATCTTCCCGCCGCGGGTCACAGCCACGCGGTCGCCCCCGCACCCCTCGCCCGTGAGCGGGGCATAAGGAGAGTGGAGCGCCGCGAGTCGACGCGCATTTTCCGCTGCTATTTCTGATGTATATTCCATAGTACCTGATTTTCCTGCAAAGTTACCACCCCCGTCCACCCCTCCGCTGCGATAATCACCCTCAATGATTCATGATTTATGATTCATGATTCAGGATTCATGATTAATCCTGATTTCTCATGATTAATCCTGATTACCCTCCCCCCTCCACTCTCCACTCTCCACTCTCCGCTCTCCACTCTCCGCTCTCCCCTCTCCACTCTCTCAAAAAATCTGCTGAAAATTTTGAATTTCCTGCTACAATTATTATCTTTGCGTGATAATCTGAAATTTGAAGATACCCCGTGAACTCAGTAATGAAAATGAAAATCCACAGTGAGGGTCGTAATATCCTCATTATCTTGATGATGATTCTTATCGTCATCAACCTTTCGGCGTGGATGTTCATTCGCCCCGTGGCTATTCCCATCGTGTTTACTGCTATCTCGGCGGTCTTCTACCTGCTCGTGGTTAACTTTTTTCGCTCCCCCCACCGCCGCTTCACGGGCGACCGTCACAATGTGGTCGTGTCCTCGGTTGACGGTACTGTGGTGGCTCTCGAAGAAGTGTTTGAGCCCGAGGTGCTTAAGTGCAAGTGCATCCAGCTCTCGGTGTTCATGAGCGTATTTAACGTGCATGCCAACTGGTATCCTGTCGACGGCGAGGTGCTCCTGGTACGTCACCACAGCGGTCGATTCATGGCCGCCAATCTTCCCAAGGCAAGCATTGAAAATGAGCGTTCTACCATCCTTATCCGCACTGACGACGGTCGCGACATCCTCGCCCGCCAGATCGCCGGAGCCGTTGCCCGCCGCATAGTGACCTACGCCGAGCCGGGCGACCGAGCTACCATCGACGAGCAGATGGGATTCATTAAGTTCGGTTCGCGCGTCGACCTCTATCTGCCGCTCGGCACCGAAATCCTTGTCAAAATAGGCGACACTACTACCGGTGGCATCACCGAGGTAGCCCGCCTGAAAGATATCAATCATGTTTAAGAAAATCGTAGCTAATATACCCAACACTATCACCTGCCTCAACCTCCTTTCAGGTACTATGGCGGTGATAATGTCGTTTCACATGACGGAGACCATCTGTGGCCTGTCGGCTCTCTCTTGGGCCTTCATTTTCATAGGTGCCGCAGCGGTCTTTGATTTTTGCGACGGCGCTGCAGCCCGTCTGCTCCGCGCTTACTCGGCTATGGGTAAGGAACTTGACTCGCTGAGCGACCTCGTAAGCTTTGGCCTCGCGCCTGCTATGCTCCTCTTTAATTCCATGGAGCTTTACGGTGCCGGTGCATGGAGCTTTGCCGCTCTCTTCATCCCCGCGATGGGTGCCCTCCGTCTGGCAAAGTTCAATATCGACGACCGCCAGACTACCTCGTTTCTCGGTCTCCCTATCCCGGCCAACGCTATCTTCTGGGTGGGAACGCTCGCGTGGGTCGACGGTCATTTCTTCCCGCCGGTGTGGTGCATGATTTGTCTTATCGCCGCCATGGGTCTGCTCATGGTGAGCAATGTGCCCATGTTCTCGCTGAAATTCAAGAACTTCGCTTTCCGCGAGAATCTCCGCCGCTACGTGCTTATCATAGCTACGGTGCTCTTCGTGGCCACGAGCGGTGTGGCCGGACTCGCATGGACTATCCTCTTCTACCTGGTGCTCTCGCTGGTGCCTGAGCGTAAGGTAGTGGAAGACTGATTTTCGTTTTAACCTCTCTTTTCTCATGTGGTTCATACTGTTTCTTATAGTACTTTTTATAGCCTTGCGTTACGCATGGCCCTGGATCTCCCGTAAGTTGCAGGAGAAGGCCGCCCGCATGATGGCCGAGCGCATGCAGCGCGATTTTGAGCGCCGTCAGCAGCAGGGCGACCCGTTTTTCTCGATGTTTTCCTCTATGTTCGGTCAGGCTCAGCCGGGTAGCCGGCAGTCGGCCCCACAGTCAGCTCCCGTGCGCCGCAAGGTGTTTACCCGCGACATGGGAGAGTATGTGGAATTTGAGGATCTCGACGGAACTTATCAATATCAGTATACCGAGTCCCGCACGGTGGTGGAGGAGTCGCAGATCTCTGACGCCGAGTGGGAAGAAATCCGTTAACTCTCTATGACTAAATATTATATGCCGCGTCTTTTTAGCTTTCTTCGCGAGCTGGGACGCAACAATAACCGTGAGTGGTTTCACGAGCACAAGGCTGAGTATGACGAGCTCCGTGCCGGCTGGATCGAGGACATGGATCGGCTCTTGACCCTCATGTCGGCCTATCAGCCCGAGATGGCTTCGCAGAGCGGCAAGGATGTGGTGTACCGCATCTACCGCGACACGCGCTTTTCGCAGGACAAGACCCCCTACAAGCTCCACTTCGCGGCTCTGCTCTCGCCCTACGGCAAGCACTCCTGCATGGCGGCCGACTATCTCCACGCCGGCGTCAATCACTCGATGGTGGAAAACGGCTGCTACGGCGGTCTGTGGATGCCTGATAGCGCCATGCTCAAGAAGGTTCGCAAGGCTATCATCGACAATATCGAGGAGTGGGAGGAGATTGTCAATGCTCCCGAGCTTGTGGCTGTGGCCGGTAAGGAAATCATCGGTGACTCGCTCAAGACCGTGCCCAAGGGGTGGGATAAGAATCACCCTTACGCTCACCTGCTCCGCCTGAAGGAGTATGGCAAATACGCTCCCATGACCGAGAAGGATTTCAGTACTCCTTCGTGGGTGGATCGCGCTGCCGAGACATTCAGGATATTCAAGCCCTTTAATGACTTTATCAACTATTCCATAACCGAAGAATAATCTTAAAGCCTCACTATCATGGCACTACGTACTCCACAGGAAATCCTCAGTCTCTCGGTCGACGCCGCATCGCGCAAGGCCGGTCTCGCCCGTCAGCCTCTCCTGCTTCTCACTCTTGCCATGATGGCCGGAGCTTTCATAGCCCTCGGTGGCGCCCTTTCCATAATGGCCGGATGGGGCTTTGCCGACGTCCAGGCTAATCCCTCGCTGCAGAAGTTGCTGAGCGGATTTACGTTCCCTATCGGCCTTGTGCTCACCGTGATACTCGGTGCCGAACTCTTCACCGGCAACAATGCCATGATGATGCCGGCTTTCATGCAGGGAAAGGTTACCGGTAAGGATGTGGCTGTCAACTGGATAGCCGTGTGGTCAGGTAACTTCCTCGGGGCTCTGCTATTCGGGTTTCTGCTCATCAAGGCTACTGGGACGCTCGACGCTTCACCTTATCGCGAATCGCTCATAGGTATGGCGCAGACCAAGGCTTCGCTGCCCTGGCTCACCACTCTGCTGCGCGGCATCGGGGCCAACTGGCTCGTGTGCCTCGCCGTGTGGCTCTCCATGTCGGCTGACTCGCTGGGTGGCAAGGTGATAGGCTGCTGGATTCCCGTGGCGGCTTTCGTGATTCTCGGCTATGAGCACTGCGTGGCTAATATGTTTTTTCTGCCCACAGCCATGATGCTCGGCGCTGACATCGCCGCTCCGGCTCTCTGGTCCAATCTCTTTTGGGCCACGATAGGCAACATACTCGGCGGCGCCCTCTTCGTCGGCTGCCTCCACGCCTACGTCCACCGCCCCCGGTAAACTCCGGCAAAATTACCGGTCGCATTCCATATTTTCTTGCGATAATAACCGTGTGGCCCCACCTGTGGGGTCACTCCACAATGCAGTTTACTTAGGGTTTTATGCAGATAATAGGGAAAATTGAAATCGGTCGTAGGGACGTCGCTGTGCGACGTTTTCTTGAATAGCAATAAGCTATTATTCTGTGATACAAAAAGTTACATTAGGTTCTTTCTGGAAACGTAGCAAAGCGACGTCCCTACGACTATTGTTGAAAATTTGCAGAAATTTTTCTTAAGTAAACAGCCTTGGGTCACTCCATAGAGCATCCGGCGGCGACCCCGGCCATGGAATGCTCGCCAATCATCTTTTTCGCGCGAGGGTCATTATCTCTTGCCTGTGTCGGGGATTTTTAGTATTTTTGCGTTAAAATTTTCTCAAATTGATTTCTTATGGAAAAGGCTTTAACCTCCACTGACTTTAAATTCCCCGGTCAGACCGCTGTGTATCACGGCAAAGTGCGCGACGTATACACCATCAACGATAATCTTCTCGTGATGGTCGCCACTGACCGCATTTCGGCTTTCGACGTGATTCTCCCCAAAGGTATTCCCTACAAGGGTCAGGCTCTCAACCAGATAGCTGCTACGTTCCTTGATGCGACCGCCGACGAGGTTCCCAACTGGAAGCTCGCTGTGCCCGATCCCATGGTCACCGTAGGCTACCGCTGCGAGCCCATAAAGCTTGAGGTGATTGTCCGCGGCTATATCGCCGGAAGCGCATGGCGCGACTATCAGGCAGGCAACCACAGCATCTGCGGTATCACGCTGCCCGAGGGACTGAAGGAGTGGCAGAAGTTTGCCGAGCCCATTATAACCCCCACCACCAAGGCCGACGAAGGTCACGACCTCAATATCTCGCGTGAAGACGCTATCGCTCAGGGTCTTGTGACTGAGCAGCAGTTTGACACCATGGCCCGCTACGCCCTCGCCCTCTTCCGCAAGGGTACCGAGATGGCTGCCGAAAAGGGTCTTATCCTCATTGATACCAAGTATGAATTCGGCGTGCTGGACGGCAAGATTATCCTCATGGACGAAATCCACACCCCCGACTCGTCGCGCTACATCTATGCCGACGGCTACGAGGAGCGCTTCCGCAACGGCGAGCCCCAGCGTCAGCTCTCTAAAGAGTTTGTTCGCCAGTGGCTTATGGAACACGATTTCATGGGCAAGGCCGGCCAGAAGGTGCCCGAGATGACCGACGAATTCGTGCAGAGCGTTTCTGACCGCTACATAGAGCTTTATGAGCACATCACCGGAAAGCCTTTCGTGAAAGCCGACGAGAGCCATCTGCTCGACCGCATCGAGAAAAATGTGCTCGACTGCCTCAATACTCTTAATCCCTGATAATTAACCGCGTGAACTGCGAAAATATCAATCCTTACGACGACCGGCGTGACAAGGGCGAACAGGTGAAAGACATGTTTGACTCCATCGCGCCGGCCTACGATTTCATGAACCGCGCCATGACGCTCGGCATCGACCGCCGCTGGCGCAGCATCGCCATAGGGATGCTCGACGACCGCGAGTATGACCATATACTCGACATCGCCACCGGCACCGCCGACCTTGCCATCCTCATGGCTCACCGCCTCGATCCCATCTCCGTAATAGGACTCGACCTCTCGGAGCAGATGCTCGCCAAGGGGCGCCGTAAGGTCGAGGATGAAGGTGTGGTGGATATAGTCAAACTGGTGCAGGGCGACTGCCTCCAGTTGCCGTTTCCTGACGATAGTTTTGACCTCGTGACGAGCGCCTTCGGTGTGCGCAATTTCGAGAATCTCCTTGCCGGTTACCGCGAGATGTATAGAGTGCTCCGTCCCGGCGGAAGGGTGTGTATCATCGAGCTCTCCACCCCCACATCGAGCATGGTAAAGCCATTCTATAATCTTTATACCCACCATATTATCCCCACGATAGGCCGCGCCGTGTCATCTGATCGCCGCGCTTATTCCTATCTCCCCGAGAGCATCGCCGCAGTGCCGCAAGGCGCTGATATGACTGCTCTGATGGAGTGTGCCGGTTTCACAGCCTGCTCATTCCGCCCCCTTACCTTCGGCGTCTGCACCCTCTATTTCGCCGAAAAAACCACCTAATAATTCCACCCCATATATAACTTATTCATTATACCTTATAACTTATAACTCTGACCTCTGACTTAAAATGAAGATGTCCTGGGATACACTGATAACGCCCCTGCGCTTTGGTCAGGAGCAACTCGCTGTCACTGAGAGCGAAACGCGCTCAGAGTTTCAGCGAGACTATGACCGTATAGTCTTCTCTCCGGCGTTCCGCCGACTACAGAACAAGACTCAGGTCTTTCCCCTCCCGGGCAGCATCTTCGTCCACAACCGCCTCACCCACAGCCTCGAAGTAGCCTGCGTGGGGCGCTCCATAGCCCGCGAGGCAGCCGCCGTGCTCAAGCGCAAGTATGCCGCCGAGCCGTGGGTGTCGAAGCTCGATGCCGCGGGCGAAATCGTAGCCACGGCCTGTCTTGCTCATGACATGGGCAATCCCCCTTTCGGCCACTCGGGCGAGAAGGCGATTTCGTCGTTTTTCAGCGAGGGCCCGGGTCGCTCGCTCCGCGACAGCCTCACTCCCGAGCAGTGGGCTGATCTCACTCATTTTGAGGGTAATGCCAATGCGTTCCGCTTACTTACCCACCGCTTCCTCGGCCGCCGTCCGGGCGGTTTTGCGCTTACGTATTCCACTCTCGCGTCGATTGTAAAATACCCGTACGCGTCGATACTCGCCTCGCACGGCCACCCGAAATTCGGCTTCTTTACGTCGGAAACGGCTGATTTTGAGCGCGTGGCAGCCCGCACCGGTCTTCTCCGTCTCACGCCCCCCGACAAGGCGCCCGGCTATGCCCGTCACCCGCTTGTCTACATCGTGGAGGCTGCCGACGATATATGCTACGAAATCATGGATATCGAGGATGCCCACAAGCTCGGCCTGCTCGCTACTGACCTTGTAATCAATCTCTTCCTGCAATTTTTCAGCGAGGAGGAGCGTGAGCGTAAGATAGAGTCGCTCAGCCACGTCGATGATCCAAATGAGAAAATCGCTTATCTGCGCGCCACTATCATAGGCAAACTCGTGGAGCGGTGCGCCGAGACTTTCGTAGAAAACGAGGAGGCGATTCTCCGTGGTGAGTTTGAGGGCGCGCTCATCAACCATATCAGCGAGACCGAGCGCCGCGCCTACAAGGAATGTGAGCGCCTGTCGTGGGACCGCATATATTGCGCTCCTGACGTGGTCGACATCGAGCTCGCCGGTAACCGCATCATCTCGTTTCTCATGGAGAAGGTCATCGACGCCGTGCTTCATCCCGAGCTCAATTATTCCCGTTTGCTGCTGGCAAAGATTCCCAAGCAGTATGAGAAAACCCACACTTCGCTCTATGGCAAACTCCTTGCCGCAGTCGATTTCATCTCGGGCATGACCGACGTCTACGCCCTCGATCTTTACCGCCAGCTCAACGGTATGAGCCTTAAGATAAACAACTGATATGAAACGATATATCCTTTCTCTTCTAATCATCTTTGCCGCCATGGCAGCCCGCGGCGTGACCGTCGACGAAGTGCGCAACGTGCACGCGGCCGACGCTCACCGTTACGTCACTGACCAAGCCGGGGCTCTCTCGCCCGAGACGGTGAGCCGCCTCGACGCGGCCATCGACCGCCTGTGGGATAGTTCCACTACCGAGCTTGCCGTGGTGGTCGTAGACGAGGTTGACCCTTCTATGGACCCTGACCTATTCGCAACGAGCCTCTTCGAGAAGTGGCAAATAGGCCGCAGCGATAAGGACAATGGCGTGCTCATGCTCATCTCTACGGGCGACCGTAAGGCCGTGATCCGCACCGGCTACGGCGTGGAAGGCGCGCTGCCCGACATTATTGCCGGCCGAATCATCCGCAACGATATGGCACCCTATTTCGCTGAGGGCGACTATGATGCGGGCGTCACTGCGGGCGTAGCCGCCATCTCCGAGCGGCTGACCGACCCTGCGGTTGCCGATGAACTTCGCTCGGCTCTTCCCCGCGACTCGCGCGTGGGTCAGCAGGAGGATCTGAGCCTCAAAGATATATTTGATTACTACCTGAATTTTGCGATAATCATCGGCGCACTTGCTCTGGTGTGGGTGATTTTCACTATCTACGGTTCGCGCGGCCGATCGGAATCTGTTCGCTATCAGGCCCTTGACCGCATCCGCGATACTGTGGCCGTGATCGCATTTCTCACCATAGGTTTCGGCCTTCCCGCTCTCCTTCTCCTTCAGTGGAAAAAGCGCCGCATACGCTATCACAAGCACGTCTGTGACAACTGCGGTCATACCATGGACCTCCTCGACGAGGAGACCGACAATCGCTATCTCACTCCCGCTGAGGACGCTGAGGAGCGCATTAATTCGATTGACTACGACGTGTGGCTCTGCCCGGAGTGCAACAATACCGAGGTGATCCCTTACGTCAACACCAAAGCGGCCTATAGCGAGTGTCCGCGTTGCCACGCCCGCGCCCTGAGCCTCGTGGATTCCCGCACTACTCGCGTTCCCACCACCCGCAGCGAGGGCGAAATCACTGATACTTACGCTTGTAAGGCCTGCGGATTTACCAATCAACGTCGCCGTCGCATCCCGCGCCGGCAGGACGATGCAGCTCAGGCGGCAGCCGTGGGCGCTATCCTCGGCAGTATGCTTGGAGGCCGTGGCGGCGGTGGTTTCGGAGGCGGATTCTCGGGCGGCAGCTTCGGCGGCGGCGCCACCGGCGGCGGCGGCGCCTCAGGAGGCTGGTAAGTTTAAGTCAGAAGTCAGAGTTATAAGTTATAAGGTAATCATGAATCATGCATCATGAATCATGAATCATAAATCATGAATCCTGCATCATAAATCATGAATCAAAGTAAGTGCTTTGGCGAGGTCAGCGGGCGTATCGATGCCTATTGTGGGCGCTGTGGAGGGCGCTGTAGCGATGCGATAGCCGGCCTGAAGCCAGCGGAGCTGTTCGAGCGACTCGGCAATTTCGAGTGGCGAGCGCTGTAAGGTGGTGATATGCTGGAGGGTAGCTGCTTTGTAGCCATAAAGCCCCACGTGAGTAAAATAGCCGTGTCGGCGGGGCCATTCCTCGCAGGGCACACCGCGCAAATAGGGAATGACCGAGCGCGAGAAATATAGTGCGTTACCTGCCGTGTCGGTCACCACTTTGGGCTTATTGGGGTCAGCCAGTTCCTCGTAAGAGCCTTCGGGATTGAAGGGGCGGATGATTGTGGCCAGTTGGGTCGACGGATCAGCCTCAAATATATCCATGATAGCGCGTAGCTGACCGGGATCTATAAACGGCTCGTCGCCCTGAACATTAATAACTACATCGGCTGTCGAACCAAGATTTCGGTAAGCCTCGGCGCAGCGATCAGTGCCGCTGTTGTGGTCAGGCGAAGTCATCACTACATTGCCGCCGAAAGCGCGCACGGCCTCGGCGATACGTTCATCGTCAGTGCACACGGCGAGGTCGTCAAACACTGAAGCCACGCGCTCATACACGCGCTGTATCATGGGCTTGCCGGCCATCATGGCCAGCGGTTTGCCCGGGAAGCGGGTGGAAGCGTAGCGGGCAGGGATAAGAGCAAGGAATTTCATAATTATCAGGGAATTATAGAGAGCGGGTGACGTAGATCTGGGCATTTTCGTAGCGCACTATATCTACCTTCTGACCCGCGGGGATAAACGACATTGTGGCCACGGCATCGAGCGTCTCGCCGTCGACGAGCACCTTGCCCGAGGGCCTGAGGTCAGTCACGGCCACGCCGGTATGGCCCACGAAGCGCTTGGGCGACATGTCGACACCTATGTAGCCATCCTTAACCTGCTGAGTAAGAAGCAGCTCGGTGTGGCGGCGCGCCCAGCGGGGACCGTAGCTCGAAGTGAGATACCATATAAGGGCAACTGCCAGTGCCACGCCCACGCAAAATATTACAAGAGAGGTGATTAGCGACTCTGAATCATAGAATCCCAGCGAGAAAGTCATGTGCTCGATAAGGCCTATGATGATGGCGGCGCTGATGCAGAGGATGCCCGAAATACCGGTGATACCGAATCCCGGCACCACGAATATTTCAAGCAGAATCAATATCAGTCCCACGATGAAAAGCACTACTATCCAGCTACTTGCGATACCCACTATGTAGAGCGGGAGGAAGTAGAGCACTGCCGCGGTGATGGCAACCACCGAGGGAAATCCCATGCCGGCTGTCTGCATTTCCATGTAGATGCCGCCTATTATGAGCATGATGAGCAGAGCCTGCACGCCGGGAGAGGTGAAGAATCCGATCAGTTTGTCCACCCACGAGGGCTTGTAAGTGGTAGTGGTATAGGACTTTACGCCGAGATTGTCGAGAACTTCATGGATCGACGATGCGCGGCCGTCGGCATAGCCCCACTGCATGGCCTCGTCGGTGGTGAAGGTGAGCACGCGGGTAGAGTCGATGAGACCCGGGACGCTTACGCGCGAGTCCACCATAGCCTCGGCTATGAGCGGATCGCGGCGCCAGGTCATCACTGAGTCGGCGTTGAGATACTTGCCATGGTGCTCGGCCGTGGAGCGCATCATGGCTCGCATGTAAGATTGATATTTGTCGGGCATGGCGGTGCCGTCAGCTCCGCTCACTACCGTCACGGCACCCATCGTGGCACCCGGGCGCATGATGACCGTGTCGCAGGCCAGGGCGATGAGAGCGCCGGCTGAGGCAGCGTTGTTGTCGACAAACGCTACCACGGGCCGTGGATAGTTGAGCAGGGCGGTGCGTATCGAGTCAGCGTGCACCACCGAGCCTCCGTAAGTATTGAGATGTACGAGAATCATGTCCGCATCCATGTCGCGGGCATTGTCGAGCGCGTTGCGGGTATAGAGCCATGTTGTTGAGCCTATCTCGTCGTCGAGATTGAGCACATATACATTGGTAGGGCCTTCCACCGCCCAAGCCATAGCTACTGCAATGAAGCTGAGG
This sequence comes from uncultured Staphylococcus sp., assembly GCA_964477665.1. Lineage (GTDB taxonomy): Bacteria > Bacteroidota > Bacteroidia > Bacteroidales > Muribaculaceae > Duncaniella. The sequence continues at coordinate 20,174 of CAYZFG010000007.1, read as the reverse complement.
AATATAGAGAGAATCCGTTTCATAAGTTATTAATATTTATAGTCGGGGCAGCCGCCGCCTACGGCTTTGTAGATGCGCACGAGGGCGAGGTATTCGTCGCGGCGGGCGTTGGCGAAGCCCAACTGGGCATCGAAATACTGGCGCTGGGCGTCGAGGACTTCAAGGTAATGGAGCATGCCGCCGCGGTATTGCAAGCGTGAGAGCTCGACGTATTTCAGGGCGGCGGTGCGCAGTTCTTCCATGAGGGTGGCAGTGCTGCGGGCCTTGTGGAAAGCCGTCACGGCATCCTGCACTTCCACAAATGCCGTCATGACACACTGCTCGTAGGCCAGGCGAGCCTGCTCGTATTCCTGAACTGACTGCTGCCAGGCGCGCTTCTTTTTCCCGAAATCAAATATCGAGCCGCCTATGCTGCCGAAGAAGTCGCCATAGAGCGAGCGGAAAAATCCCCCGAAAGTATCGTTTTCCCAGCCGCCGGTGAGCGACACTACGATCGACGGAAAGCGGTCAGCATAAGAGATACCTACGGCATCCATGGCTGCTTTGAGCCGGAGCTCGGCAGCGATTACGTCGGGGCGGCGGCGAAGTATGTCGGTAGGCACGCCGGTGAGAAGCGTGTCAGGCAGGCCCTCGTTGAGATAAAGATGTGAGCGGGCTATTTCGCGCCCCGGAAACTCGCCCATGAGCAGTGTCAGGGCGTTGAGCTGGCTCTGCAGCTCGTCTTCGAGCGAGGGGATGAGGGCGGCGGCAGAGTTATATTCCACCTTGGCCTGCTGATATACGGTCTCTGACGTAAGACCGCCTTCGTATCGCAGGCGGGCCTGTTCGAGCCCCTCGCGACGGGTCACGAGAGTCTTTTTTACGATGGAAAGTTCGGTGTCGAGAGCCATGAGGTTGAAGTAGGCTGTGGCAGCCTCGGCAATCAGCGTCATCTGCATGGCGCGGTAATCCTCCACCGTTGCCTTGTAAAGATTTTCGCTCTGCCGGCGCTCGCGGGCCTGCTTGCCCCACAGATTGGCCTCCCACGACACGTTGGCCGTGAGGGCGAGCGTATTGCCCACTCCGTGAGGCGAACCGGAGAAGTTTACGCGCTCCTGCTCGGCCGAGGCCACGCCTGAGAGTGTGGGGGTGAGGTTGAGTTTGTCAGTGTGATATTGCAGCCTCATCTGTTCCACGCGGGCAGCGGCGGCGAGAAAGTCGCGATTGTGGAGGAGGGTGCGCTCGATGATGAAGCGCAGGTTGCGGTCAGTGTAGAGTTCCCACCATTGCACGTCGGCATAAGAGAGCGAGTCGTCGACGGTGCCCACGTAGGCTGCCGGTATCTCCGTGGCGATGGTGGTGACGGTAAGGTCGCGGGTGCCGGAGCAGGCCGCGAGCATCATCAAGCCTAAGAGCGAGGGTATTAATACTCTGAGATTCATTGCCTGAACGGATTAGCGGGAAGCCTTGACGGGGCGCACTGCGGTGCCCGGGGCGATGGAATCAGTATTCACGGCTACCACGATGTCGCCGTCAGCGAGGCCCGAGCGAACAATCACCTTGGGGCCAAATTCCACGCCGGTGTCGATATAGCGCTCGGCGGTGACGTTGTCAGGACCGAGCACGCTGACAAATGCGCTGTCGTTGCGCATCTTCACGGCTGTGGTGGGAACGGCGATGGTGGGCTGACCCATGTCAAGGAATATCTTGACGCGAGCTTTCTCGCCGGGAAGAAGATTGTGGGCGGGGTTGGGCACCAGGGCGCTCACGGCAAATGTGCCTGTCTCGGGGTCGATGGAGGGGGAGGCGTAGTCAATCATGCCGGTGAAGGGGTAGACGGTGCCGTCGGAGAGCGAGAGAGTCACATAGGAGTGCCATGTGCGGGTAGAGTCGTTGTTTAGAATCTTTATGATACGCGATTTGCCCTTGATGTATTCGGGGGCTGAGATGGCAAATTCCACTCTGACGCTGTCGGTCTTCTCGATTGTAGCCAGCAGCGACTTGCCCGAGGGGCCTACGAAAGTGCCAATGTCGGGCACCTTGCCCGAGATGTAGCCTGAGATGGGAGCCAGCACCGAGGTGTAGCCGAGGGTGATCTCGGCTGTGGTGAGGTCGGCCTGGCAGCCTTCCACCTCAGCTTTGGCGGCTGAGTAAGCTACTTCGGCATTATCGAGGTCAAGCTGCGAGGCGGCATTTTTCTCGTAGAGCGGGCGGATGCGCTCCAGATCGCGGCGGGCCTTGTCGGCCTCCACACGGGCTTTTTCGAGATTGGCGCGGGCGCGGCTCACGTCGGCCTTGTAGATGCCCGGGTCGATGGAGAAAAGCAACTGCCCCTTGGTGATGTGGCTGCCTTCGATGAACGAGATGCCCGAGAGGTAGCCGTCGACGCGGGCGTTGATTTCCACGAAGCGGTGGGCGCGGATGAGACCGTCGTATTCGCCGTAGACTATCACACTGTCGTCAGTGACCTGTATCACCTCCACCTCGGGGGCGGAATCGGCTATCGAGTGAGAGCCGGAGCATGACGAAAAGCCGGCTGCCGACAGAGCTATAGCGGCCATAAAGGCGAGGATGAATCGTGATGTGCAAGTTTTGGTCATAATCGCGTAGATATAGGATGCAAAGATAAGTATTTTCGGTAGGAATTGTTGCGACTACGGCCGTAAATTTTGCCGAAATCACCCGGCGACAGACCATTTCTGCTGCTTTGTCAAAACGAAACCCGCCATGCGGCCTGAGTCGCATGGCGGGATATGGAGTGAAGAGCGCGCTGTCTATCAGCGGCGCACGATTACTTTGGCAACGTTATTACCCGCCTTCACGATGTAGAGGCCGGCGGGGAGAGTGATGGTGCGGCGCGGGCCGTGATATACGGTCAATCCGCTCGGAGTGAAGACGGTAGCATCGGCCTCGGTGCCGGTGATGGTGATGAATTCACCGCCGGTGATGGCGATGCCGTCGTCGGGCGTCACGGTCTCGATTCCGGCTGCGTTGGGGTCAAGAATTACCGAAACGGGAGCCGAGGGGAGGGAGAAGAGAGAGCCGTCGGTAGCGGTGACGGTGTAGCTGTAGGCGCGGATCTGATCGAGGCCCTTGACTTCGTAGGAGGTCACGTCGCCCACGTTGAGAGCGTCGATGATGGCGGCTGTTGAACCGGGTTCACCGCCCGAAATTGCGATGTCGTCGAGCGCCACGGGATAAGTGCCTGTGGTGGAGCCGGTGTATTCGAGCTTGAGGGCGTGGTAGCCTTTCTCGATGGGGAGTGTGACCACGCGGCCGGTAGTGGAGATGGCTACGTCAGAGATCTTTTCCCAAGCGTCGCCGGCGGTGAGGCCTGACACGGTGATCTTGTTTTCGGTGGAGGCTGCGTTGGTGCCGCGCACCCAGAACTTGAGCATGGTGATGTCGCCGGCCTTGACCGAGGTAGTCACGCTCTCGCCCAACTTATTGAAGCGGAGGGCGGGGGTGGACTCGCCGCAGTTAGACGGAATGACATATTTACCCGATGCGGTAGAGGTCCAGCCTTCTGGGAGCTGGCTGTTGTCATAGCCTGCTATTTCCAGGAACTCGGTAGCGTTTACTACCTCGTTGACAGTGAGGAAGTAAGCCGTTGCATTGGCGTAAGGTTCCCATGTGGCGGTAAATGACGTGGTGGTGATGCCGGTAGCGGCGGTGGCAGTCACGGCCTTATCGGCAAAGCCGGCAAGGTCAGTGGTGAATTTCAGCTCGGCCGACTCGTCGCTGACGCAGCTTGAACCCACAGCCATTACGCTCACGTAATAGTCAGTCTCGGGCAGAAGGTCAGTGAGGTCGTAAGTGAGAGCGGTGCCTACATTAAAGTGGTTGAGAGCGGGGCGGGTTGCGCCGTCGGCAATCACGGTAAGCAGGTAGCCTTTGGCACCGGTAACTGCCTGCCACGATACGGTAGCAGTGCGGGCGGTGACGTCGGAAGCCTTCAGGCCGGCGGGAGTGGCGATGCGGGTGGTACCACCGTCGAACTTGAAGGTCACAACTCCGCCGTTCTCAGCGATATCGGTGAGAGAGTGGCCGAGAGCAGTACCGGCGAGAGTGGCAAATGCAGGCGAAGTGGTAGCGGTAAACTTGGTCTTCTTCAGCGAGCCGGGCCAGGGGTCAGACGAAGCTGAGAAAGGAAGGCCGAGAGAAGAGCGCTCGCCGGCGGCCTCGATTACGTCAACTCGCTGTGCAGCAGCATTGTTGACGGCATTGTTGAACCAATAGTTTTTATTGTAAGCGATACGCCATATCAACATTCCGTGGTAGGGGAGATAAGAATCCCACCCGTTTTTCTGGCGGTTTTCAAAGAGGAAAAATTCGTTGGGGTCATCGGTATGCACCACGAAAGCCACGTTAGTGGATATTTCGGGCACCATTACCTCTGAGGGGTCGGTGATTTCGATAGGATCCATCCAGCCCATCGAGATACGCTCGAAAGCGCTGTAGAGGGGCGGGGTGCGGCCTTCGTTAAGGTAGCAACCCTGGTCGAGCACTGACCAGTCGAGGGGAGTGTGGTAGTTGGCACCGTTGGTCGTATAGAGGTCGGGCAGGCCCATCACGTGGCTGAACTCATGGACAGTCGTGGCGATACCGTTGGGCTTGCTTGAAGCGTCAAGCTCGTTGGAGCAAGCGTAGTGGTCAAGGAGTTTGCCGTCAAGAATCACCTGCTTGCCCGAGCCCTTGTAGACCCAGAAAGCGTGGGGCCACACGGTAGAAGCAGCGCCGCCGTCGGCCTCACCGTAACCGGCATAGATCACGAATACATTGTCGATATATCCGTCATTGTCACAGTCATACTGCGAGAAGTCCACCTCAGGGTCGAGCGCCTTACAAGCCTCGATAGCCATTTCCTCGGGGCGGAGGTCGTTGCCCTGCACGCTGTTGCCGCCATAGTAAGCCATATTGTTGGCCAGAGTGATGGGGCGGTACACGTCAAAGCGGGGACTGAACTTGCCATTGGAGCACTCGATGAAATAGTCGCGGGCCGAGCCGGTACCGTTGTCATCGCTGAAACCCTCCTGATTGAGCATACGGGTGTAGTAGTCCTGAGGATTAGCTACGGTAAACCTCACGTCCTGATACTCAACGAGTACCACGAGTACGGGCTGCTCACCCATAGAGGGGAACGACGAGGTGAGCATATTCTCAGGCACGCGGGCGGCTATCTTGAAAGCATCGCGGCCGTTGGCACCCATGCGGGCACGCTCCAAGAGGTCAGTTGCCGATACCGAGGCAAGATAGCTGCGGGCCTCAGCCGAAAGCGTAGCCTCGGGGGCAACCATGAACTCGGTGGGCACGATGGCGCCCGAAGCGTCGACCGAGGCATAGCGGTATGCGCCGTCGTCGCCGGCGGTCACGAGGCGATTATCCTGAGTAAGAGTATAGTGGAAGCGCTCGTCGCCAAATGTGCGGACGGTGATTTCAGTGCCGTCGGGCTGAGTGACAGAGCGCCACACGGCCTTGGCGGGAACCGCGCTTGCGATTGCTGCCGATGCAAGGAGCGAACCGGCAAGAATATACTTTTTGATAGCGTTGAAGGTCATATCGGGTAAAAGATTTACTGAATTTGTTTCAAATATGGCGCAAAACGGCCTGTTTTCATTGCAATATGCAAAGTTAACGAAAAAATCAATAGAAACTTGCGATAACAAGCATTTTTCACCCGAATTAACTTTTCTTTTGGGAATGGGGAAAGGAGAGCAGCTGCTCGAAAACCATAAGAAGCCCGGGCATGTCAGATGAAATAGTATCAAATACAATTTCAGCATCAATCTCGAAATATCCATGGGCAATGTGATTTCGCATAGCCACTATGGCGTGCCATGGGATATCAGGAAACTGCCCGTGCAGAAACCCCGGCAAAATACGGTTTATGCGATTTACACCCTCACCGATAGCTGTAATCAAGGTGCAATTTGCCGCAAGTAGTTGAGTGCCTTGGAGTGAGCCGTAAAAGTCATCAGCAGAGGATATTATCTTATTCCATTCAATCAACTGCGCGATTGTATCACGAACTGACTCAATAGTCTGAAATCCACGGGCTATATCGTTGTCAGAATATTGTGATAGCATCTTGTAAGATTTGATTTTTAAAGCGCTCTGAAAGATGAGAATGGGCGCGGATAAGGTCAACCGAGGTGTGGAGGATTCTTTCCAGAAAACTTTTCAAGCCACTTAAGAGAAGCATCTTGGGTGGCATCTCGACTAAGATGTCTATATCACTGTCAGGTCTATTGTCGCCGCGCGCCACAGAGCCGAATATGCATAGACTTGTGACCCCAAATTCTGATTGAATCTGTGGTATATTCTCACTCAATATTCTTATGCAATCGGCAGAGTTACACATAAAGTAGAAAAGTTTCAACCGCAAATATACGAAATTTCGGCAACGCTACCATACGTATGCTGAACTTTTATTTCCCCGGTTCGGGGCGGAGGGGGTAGTGGTTGCGGAGAGATTCAAATGTAGCCGGGGCGGCGCGGAGGGCGGCATCGTCGGCGAGAATGGGGTAGGTGCTGAGAATGTCGGCAGGAGTGACGGTGAGCGGGGCGGGAGCCGGAATAGCTACCGGCAGATCGTTGACCTTCACGCCGAAATGATGCGCAAATGCGTCGACGGCCATGGCGGTGGCGCGTATTTTCCCCTCGCGTGAGTAGCCTGCGATGTGGGGTGTGGCAATAAATGAAGCGTCGAGAAGGCGGCGGTCTATAGCCGGCTCGCCTTCCCAGCAGTCAATTACAAGCGGCCCTACCGTCCCTGCAGTATGGGCATCAATAAGCGCTTGAGTGGATGTTACCGGGCCTCGTGCGGCATTGATTATCATGGGTTTGCGCTTGAGCGAGGCGAGAAATTGCGGTGAAGCGAGATGATAGGTGGGATGAGCTCCGGAGCGGGTAAGGGGTGTGTGGAAGGTGATTACATCGGCCTTTTCAGCAATTTCATCCATGGATGCCCATGGTCCTTCGTCGCCGACTTCTTCACGAGGAGGATCACAACGCAATACTTTCATCCCCAACGAAGTAGCCCAGCGCTCAACTATTCGTCCTACATTTCCCACGCCCACAATACCGATCGTCAACCCTTCGACGCCCTCAGGATTAGCGGCAAGGATAGCCGCCATGACATATTGAGCTACGGCGGGGGCATTGCATCCGGGGGCATTGGCTACGGTGATTCCGCGCGATCGGCAATACGGGAGGTCGATGTGGTCAGTGCCGATAGTGGCAGTGGCGATGAACGAGCACCGGCTGCCGGCGAGAAGCGTTGCGTCGCAACGGGTGCGGGTGCGGGTGATGAGGGCATCGGCATCGCGCATCACCTCGGGAGTAATCTTCTCGGCAGGAAGATAGCTCACGTGGCCGGCCGGCTGGAGCACTCCCTCGATGTAAGGGATGCGATCTTCTACTATAATATTAAGGGACATAGGTAGATAGCGATGTAGGCGAGGAGGAGAATGGTCACCGACAGGTAGCCCGAGCGGTGGCGGTTGAGGCGGAAGAAGTGGGCTATCTGAAAGGCCACAAGGGCATTGAGGATGGTGATGTAGAAATAGAGATTTTCGTAGTCGACGAGGATGAAAAGACCTGATGCCACGGCGAGCAGGGCAAGAAAGCCATTGAGGGCACGGGCGCGGGCATTGAGCGTAAATACCTTGATTAGCACCATCATACCCATGAAAAAACCTGCCAAGAGGGTGATAATCTCCGCTGCAAGAGGTGGCCACATTGATGGCTCGCTGAAAAATTCAAGTGGGGATTCGCGCCATACAGATATGTGAAAGTCAAAACTTACGTCAAATATAGCCCAAAGTATCCATGGCGGGGTGAGCAGACCGATGATGAGGGCCGCAACAGAGCGGATGTTGAAGATACGCATTTGCGTAAGTCCGATGATAAACACGGGCAGATAAAGAATCGCAGCGCGGTGGAGGAGCATGGTCGCGCCGAGCATCACACCTACAAGCAACACCTTGCGGCGGTCGCGCGGGCGGTTGTATAGCAGATAAAATAGTGATACCGAGGCTAATATAACTGCAGCAAGAAGAGCTGACAGCACTGACTCCGACTCAGGTGCCGGGGCTGCTCCACACATCACCATGAAGAGCCCGGCGTAGACTATGCGGGTGGTGCGCAGGATATTGTAGCGACGGTTGATGTGGTACATTATCGCCACGACAGCCAGCAGCATAAGAGCCGAAGCCCACGACGGTACGGTGAGGCTTAACGGTAAGTCAATCAGCTCGCTACCTTCTTGCGGCAAATCGGGCACGAGGCCGAGCATGGGGGCAGCGACGGTCATGGCCACGCCTGCAAGTATCATCAGCAGGGTGGCGACGCGGGTGCGCAGAAAGGCTGCAAATTTTTGCTCGGCGACGTGCATCGCGGTTGAGAATCAGATGGTTACTTGCGCTCCTGCTCAATGCGCTTGAGGTCAGCGCCTATATCGCGGCGGAAATACTTGCCCTCAAATTCTACGGCGCGGGCAGCCTCGAAACTGCGGCTGAGAGCCTCGTCGAGGGTAGCGCCGGTGGCGGAGCAAGCTATTACGCGGCCGCCTGAGGTGACGAGCACATCGTCGGCGCCACGCTTGGTGCCGGCGTGGAACAGGATGGTTTCTTCGGGGAGCGAGTCGGGGATATTGATGGGAAGTCCCTTGGGATAACTGCCCGGGTATCCGCCCGATACTATCATGACCGTGGTGGCATAGCCGGGACGCTGCTCAAGAGGGAGCGAGCCGAGCGAGCCGGTGGCGGCAGCCTGCATGAGCTGGAGGAGGTCGCTCTGGATGCGGAGCATAACTACCTCAGTCTCAGGGTCGCCCATGCGCACGTTGTATTCAATCACCATGGGCTTTCCTGCCACGTCAATGAGGCCTAAGAAGATGAATCCGCGGTAAGTGATGCCCTCGTCAATAAGACCCTTGATGGTGGGTATCACAATATTTTCCTCGACCTGACGCATAAATTTGTCGTCGGCAAACGCTACGGGGCTCACTGCGCCCATGCCGCCGGTGTTGAGGCCGGTGTCGCCCTCGCCTATGCGCTTGTAGTCCTTGGCTACGGGGAGGATGCGGTAGCCGCCGTTGCCGTCAGTGAGCACGAATACCGAGCACTCGATTCCGCTGAGGAATTCCTCGATGACCACGGTGGCCGACGATGCGCCAAACATACCGCCGAGCATCTCGCGGAGCGATTGCTTGGCCTCGTCGAGATCGTTGATTATCAGCACGCCTTTGCCGGCAGCGAGGCCGTCGGCTTTAAGCACGTAAGGAGCCTGAAGTTCTTCAAGGAAGCGGCAACCCTCTTCCACAGTTTCGGCGGTGAAAGAGCGGAAGCGGGCGGTGGGAATATTGTGGCGGGTCATGAACTGCTTGGCAAAGTCCTTGCTGCCTTCGAGAGCCGCGCCGGCCTTGGAGGGGCCTACTACGGGGAGCGATGGGCGGTGCTCATGGAAATAGTCCCAGATGCCGGCTACGAGGGGATCCTCATTGCCCACCACGATAAGACCTATCTCGTGCTCGGCTGCCCAAGCGTCGATAGCGGGGAAATCGAGGGGCGAGAGGGCTACATTTTCGCCGAACGCTGAGGTGCCGCCGTTGCCCGGGGCGATGTAGAGACGGGCGCAGAGGGGGCTGCTGCTGATTTTCCATGCGAGAGCAGCTTCGCGGCCGCCCGAGCCGAGCAGCAATACGTTGATTTTACGGGGAGCCTGAGTGTTCTCGGCGGGTGCGAAGGGGTTGTCACCGGGAGTCTCGCTTACGAATCCGGTAGGATCGACTTTATATTGAAGAGCCATGACGATGGAGTGGGGGGATTAATCGTTATTATTGTTGTCGTTGTTTTCGTTGTCCTTATCGAGCTTGCGCCAGCCGCGGCGACGGGTGCGCATGAAAGGTCCTTCGGGAGCGGGGATAGATGGTGTGCGCGGATTTTCGAGGCTCAGAAGAGCGTCGGGGTTGCGGCGACGGCCCAGCAGGCGGGTGGCCTCATTGTCAACGGGGGCGGCAGGACGTGTGGAACGATTTGGACGGGCAGGACGAGTGGGGCCATTAGGACGCGCCGGGCGGGGTGCCGACTGGCGAGGCTTTCGATCGCTTTCCTTGCCACCCATGCCATGACGGCGGGCGTCGGCTTTCCACTCGTGGTCAGTGAGGCGGCGGGGGCGGTCAGAGTCGCGTCGACCGGCGGTGCGGTCGCTCTTGATCGAGCCACCCTCGCGGCGGAAGGTAGCCTTATCGCCGTCAAATATCACGTATTCACGCAGTTGGCAGTCAAGGCCGCCATTCTGCATCTCCTCCTTGACCGAGGGGGTGAGGCCTATCTTGGCCAGATATTCTTCGTTAGACGAAATCACCCAGGCGTGGTAGCCGCGGAACACGTGCTTGAGCTTCGAGCCGAGGGTCTCGTAGAGCTTCTCCATATCGTCGACGTTGATGCGCTCGCCGTAAGGAGGATTGGTGATGAGCACGCCGGGAGTGCCGTCGGCGGGAGCTTCGTCCCACTTCAGCAGGGGCTTGATGCGGAGCACGACGTACTCGTCCACGCCGGCTGCGAGCACATTTTGCTCGGCAATCGACACGGCTTTGGGTGAGATGTCGGCGCCGTAGATCTTGAAGGGTATTTCGCGGGGGCCGGGGCCTTCGTTGAGCACGCTTTCAAAAAGATCGGCGTCAAATTCAGGCCAGTGCTCGAAGGCAAACGAGCGGCGGAACTTGCCGGGCTTGATGCCGGCGGCTATCATGGCTGCCTCGACCAGGAATGTGCCCGAGCCGCACATGGGGTCGACAAACGGCGACTCGCCTTTCCATCCGCTCTTGAGTATGATGCCGGCGGCAAGTACTTCATTGATAGGAGCTTCAGTGGTGGCCACGCGCCAGCCGCGCTTGTGAAGCGACTCGCCCGAGGAGTTGAGCGACAGGGTGATGCGGTCGCCGTCGATATGGACGTTGATCATCACGTCGGCGTCGCGCAGGCGCACGCCCGGACGCTTGTCAGGACCGAATTTATCCTTGAAATAGTCGACTATGGCATCCTTGACGCGGTAAGTGACGAAGCGCGAGTGGGTGAACTCGCTCGAATGGGCCACTGTGTCGATGGAAAAAGTTTTGTCGAGACTCAATACGCTCGACCAGTCATACTCCTTGACCATCTCGTAAAGCGAGTCGGGGTCAGCGGCCATGAACTTGTAGATAGGCTTCAGGATACTCAGGGCGGTACGACAGCATATATTAGCGCGGTACATCATCGCCTTATCGCCCTCAAACGACACCATGCGGCGCCCGGGCTTCACATTTTCAGCTCCGAGCTGACGGAGCTCCTCGGCCAGCACATCTTCAAGACCTTTGAGAGTCTTGGCCACCATCTCAAAGTTTTGCTTTATTTCACTCATAAATTTGAATTTGAAAAGCGCCCCGGCGCTGTCAACAGTGATAGTCAATGTACACGTCGCCCCGGCGCACCTATGCCCCGGATCGACAATGCAAAGTTATATCAAAATCTTGGGTTGAGCAAATAATTCTCACTTAGAGATGCAGGCGTGCTGCATATTCAGCTGAGGCGGAAATTGATAGTGTTGATGAAGTCGGAAAGCGGAAAATCGGGGAGCTCGACGGGTGATTGAGTAGTATCGACCAACTTAGCAGATAAAGCACCTCGCGCAAAATCGATTGCGCCGCGGCATAAAGCGCGTATCTGCTCGGGAGCACGTGAGAAGATTAATTCGCGGATCGACTTGTTTTCAGTTTCTGTAGATGAAGTGTCAATTATATCATTTGACGTAAGAGGTATCCATCCGGGAATAGACATCGTGACTATGAAGCCATAGCGAAGCAGCTCATTGCCGGCGGTGAGAAAGTCAAATGTGAGCTGGAATCCCAGTTGCTCGAAGTCAGGTTTCAGACGTATGATTGCCGTCACTTCAAGCTGGATGTCGGTATCATCAGCTTTTTGAGCTAAGGTCATTAGCTCAGAATTTATGCGGTAGACACCTTCGCGGTAATTGATAATCAGAGGTCTCATGATACAAATTTTTTAGTTAGCGGAAACTGCAGTTTTGAAACCGGAATTCTGAAGTCCGTTGCGATACTTTCTGAGGAAAACTTTGACTTTTACCTTGTCGTAGCAGAACTCCGGGTCAAAGGAATCTTCTTCAACTATGGGTAATTCCGAGTAGTTGACATCATATGGCGAGGCAATCAGGATTCCGTTGTCAAAATGACCGATTGAGCAGGCTTTGCCGTAAAACATTGCTTTTAGGCTTTTGCGGCGATTGATATAGTCGCTTATTTCTGCGTCAGTTACATGGACGAAAATGTAATTGGTAGTAGCGACATTTTCTTCGAGAATCCTCACGAAGATGTAAAGCATGTCCGTATCCCTGTCGATAAACAAGGATACGTAAGGCCGGCCGTAATCCTGAAGATTGGCCACCAGATACATGTCAGTTATTATCTTCGCCTGATTCATCGTCATATTCAAATTTTACAGGGGTAAAACTTGGGTTCCAAATGTCATTAATACCAACTCCTTTGCGAAGCAGAAGGTTCATATGGCCGTTCTTGGGCTTTGAGAGCTTCCCGTGCTCGGGTCGGATGGAGAACTTAACAATATAGCTGCCGCGGTTGGCCTTAAACTCGTCGGGAACGGGCTGAGGAAACTTGCGTTTTACTGTGCGGTAAGTGCGTTGAGCTGATGTCTTGCACTTTTCCGGAGAAGTATTGACCGATATGGCATCGCCACTCACTTCATCGCGCTTATCTTCGTCTGACATTTCAGCTATGTCTTCCTCTGAGTAGGTAATGAGCATTTCATTAACCTCTGAGTCAGATTTGTGGCGGTATCGCTGCGGGATAAGGTCGGCATCGGTGGGCGGTACGGTCATTACAGTGCGATATACGTCGGCAGTGCGCTCAGAGAAGTATTCATTTACGGTATCAGAAAGCTTATCGAGCTTTTCATGATAACGTAAAGGGGAGAGCTGACTGTCAGTATTGTTCATGTCTTCGGTAGCCATACATTGCAAAGATATATGAAATATTCTTGATTTGCAAATATTAGTCTACTAAAGAAAAAAACGACAAGGAGCGGGGCTCCTTGTCGTGATGTTGTCTTACCAGGATTCGAACCTGGACAGGCAGAACCAAAAACTGCAGTGCTACCATTACACCATAAGACAATCCTTATAGCTCAAGCCGCCGCGCGGGTGGCCTAAAGCAGTGCAAAGGTAAGGCTATTTCAGGAAGCGGACAAAGTTATTAACAAATTTTAATATTCATCCCATGCCTTTATCTCGATGTCGTCGAGGGGATGGGTGGTGAATGCTTCGATGAATGCCGATGCGAGGCGGGCGTTGGTGAGCAGCGGGATGTTGAGGTCAGTGGCTGCGCGGCGTATGCGGTAGCCGTTGGAGAGCTCTGACGAGGTGTAGTTTTTGGGGATGTTGACCACGAGGTCGATCTTGTGGTCGTGGAGGAGCTGCTCGGCCTGGGGCTGACGGTCAGTCTCGCTGGGCCAGTAGGCACGTATGGCTGGTATGCCGTTCTCGTTGAGGTAGTTACATGTGCCGCCGGTGGCGTAGATGGTGTAGCCCTTGTTGTTGAGCAGGTGGGCTGCATCGAGCATGGCCGACTTGGATTTGGGACCTCCTGTAGAGAGGAGTACCGTGCGGCGGGGGATGCGCTGGCCTACGGAGATGAGGGCTTTCATCAGTGCTTCGGATGAGTCCACACCCAAGCAGCCTACTTCACCTGTGGATGCCATGTCGACACCGAGCACGGGGTCGGCGCCCTGAAGGCGGGAGAAGGAGAACTGCGATGCCTTGATGCCTACGTAGTCGAGGTCAAAGGCGCTCTTGCCGGGCTTCTCTACGTCGAGACCCAGCATGATGCGGGTGGCGAGGTCGATGAAGTTGATTTTCAGCACTTTTGACACGAAGGGAAAGCTGCGCGAGGCGCGGAGGTTACACTCGATGACCTTGATATCGTTGTTCTTGGCGAGGAACTGGATGTTGAAGGGGCCTGAGATGTGGAGAGCCTCGGCGATGCGGCGCGAGATCTTGCGGATGCGGCGCATGGTCTCTACGTAGAGCTTCTGGGGCGGGAACTGGATGGTGGCGTCACCGGAGTGTACGCCGGCATATTCGATGTGCTCGGAGATGGCGTAGGCTATGATCTCGCCGTTGCGGGCCACGGCGTCCATCTCTATTTCCTTGGCTTGGGAGATGAACTGCGACACCACTACGGGGTGCTTCTTGGATACGTTGGCGGCCAGGCGGAGGAAGCGGGTGAGCTGCTCGTCGTTGTGACACACGTTCATGGCGGCGCCTGAAAGCACGTAGCTGGGGCGCACGAGCACGGGGTAGCCTACTTCGTCGATGAAGCGGTGGATGTCGTCCATCGAGGTGAGCTCGCTCCAGCGGGGCTGGTCGATGCCGAGGCGGTCGAGCATGGCCGAGAACTTGTTGCGGTCTTCAGCGTTGTCGATGTCGCGGGCCGAGGTTCCGAGTATGTTAACTCCTTGCTGGTCAAGGCGCGTGGCGAGGTTGTTGGGTATCTGTCCGCCCACTGACAGGATAGTGCCGTGGGGTTGCTCAAGGTCGAGGATGTCCATGACGCGCTCAAAGGTGAGCTCGTCGAAGTAGAGGCGGTCGCAGATGTCGTAGTCGGTCGACACGGTCTCGGGGTTGTAGTTGATCATCACGGAGCGCCAGCCGTTGCGCTTCACGGTCATGAGGGCGTTGACGGAGCACCAGTCAAATTCCACCGATGAGCCTATGCGGTAAGCGCCCGAGCCGAGCACTACGATTGAGCGGTGGTCGTGGAGGTAGTTGACATCGTTTTGCGTGCCGTTGTAGGTGAGATACAGATAGTTGGTCATCGCGGGATACTCGGCTGCGAGGGTGTCGATCTGCTTCACTACGGGGACGATTCCGAGCTGCTTGCGGAGGTTGCGCACCTGGAGGTTGGCATTCTCGGCATCGATGTCCATGTCGCCCTTCATTACCTCGCGGGCTATCTGGAAGTCAGAGAATCCCTGACTTTTGGCCTGACGCAGAAGGTCGGCGGGGAGCTCGTCGAGCTGATTGTATTGCGCGAGTTCGCCGGAGGTATTGATGATATTCTGGAGCTTGTGGAGGAACCACTTGTCGATTTTCGTCAGCTCGTGGATGCGGTCGACGGTATAGCCCTTCCGCATGGCCTGGGAGATGATGAAGATGCGCTTGTCGGTGGGGGCTGCGAGGGCACGGTCGATGTCGTCGACCTTCACGGGGTGGTTGCCCACGAAGCCGTGCATGCCCTGACCTATCATGCGCAGGCCTTTCTGTATTACCTCCTCGAAGGTGCGGCCTATGGCCATCACTTCGCCCACTGATTTCATTGACGAACCGATTTCGCGGCGCACGCCATGGAATTTTCCGAGGTCCCAGCGGGGAATCTTACATACTATATAGTCGAGCGCGGGCTCGAAGAAGGCTGATGTCTCAAGCGTCACGGAGTTTTTCAGGTCAAAGAGTCCGTAGCCGAGGCCGAGCTTGGCGGCGACGAAGGCCAGGGGGTAACCGGTGGCTTTCGATGCCAGGGCCGACGAGCGACTGAGGCGTGCGTTGACCTCGATGACGCGGTAGTCCATCGACGCGGGGTCAAAGGCATACTGCACGTTACACTCGCCCACGATGCCTATGTGGCGTATGATCTTGATAGCGAGCTTGCGAAGGTAGTGGTAGTCTTCGTTGGTGAGCGTCTGCGAGGGGGCTACTACGATCGACTCGCCGGTGTGGATGCCCAGAGGGTCGAAGTTTTCCATGTTGCAGACGGTGATACAGTTGTCGAAGCGGTCACGCACCACTTCGTATTCCACTTCTTTCCAGCCCTTCAGGGATTTCTCCACGAGCACCTGGGGCGAGAATGAGAGAGCCTTGTCGACGAGCGACACGAGTTCCTGCTCATTGTCGCAGAAGCCGCTGCCGAGGCCGCCTAATGCATAGGCGGCGCGCACTATCACCGGGTAGCCGAGCTGCTCGGCGGCGCGCATGGCTTCGAGGGTGGTGGATACGGCTTGGCTCTTGATGGTCTTTACATTGATTTCGTCGAGCTTATGCACGAAGAGCTCGCGGTCCTCGGTGTCCATGATGGCCTGGACGGGGGTGCCGAGCACTTCCACGCCATATTTTTCAAGCACGCCCGAGCGGTAGAGCTCTACGCCGCAGTTGAGGGCCGTCTGTCCGCCGAAGGCGAGCAGGATGCCGTCGGGGCGCTCGCGGGCTATGACTTTCTCCACGAAGTAAGGGGTGACGGGGAGGAAGTAGATCTTGTCGGCAAACCCTTCGGAGGTCTGCACCGTGGCGATGTTGGGGTTGATGAGGACGGTGGTGATACCTTCTTCCTTCATTGCCTTGAGGGCCTGGGAGCCGGAGTAGTCAAATTCGCCGGCTTCGCCTATCTTGAGGGCTCCGCTACCGAGCAGGAGCACTTTTTTGATGGATTCGTTGCGCATTGGGTGGGAGGTGATGTGGTTAGATCATTGCTATGAATTCGTCGAAAAGGAATTCGGTATCTTTGGGTCCCGAGCTTGCTTCGGGATGGAATTGGGCGGAGAAGTAGGGGAGAGTCTTGTGGCGGATTCCCTCGTTGGTGCCGTCGTTCATGTTGATGAAGAGGGGCTCCCAATCGGCGGGGAGGGTGTCGTTGTCGACGGCAAATCCGTGATTCTGAGAGGTGATGAAGCAACGCTCGGTGCCGGCGCGGCGCACGGGCTGATTGTGGCTGCGGTGGCCGTATTTGAGCTTGTAGGTCTTGGCTCCGGCTGCGCGGCTCAGGAGCTGGTTGCCCATGCAGATGCCGCATACGGGTTTGTCGCCTTCGAGGGCCTTGCGGAGATTGTCGACGGTGACATCGACCATGTCGGGGTTGCCCGGGCCGTTGGATATGAAGATGCCGTCGCAGGGGATGGTGTTGAAGTCGTAGTCCCAGGGCACACGGATCACTTTCAGACCGCGTTTGGTGAGGCATCGGATGATGTTGTGCTTCACGCCGCAATCCACGAGCACCACAGTCTTGTCGCCCGATCCGTGTTCCTCGACCTCTTTGCAGGATACCTTTGCCACGAGATTTTCACGGTTGGGGTCATAGAAATCAGGCTCTTCCGCCCCATCTACCACGATCTTGCCCAACATCGAGCCTTTTTCGCGCAGAAGTTTCGTCAGAGCCCGCGTGTCGATACCGTATATGCCGGGAATCTTCTCTTCGTTGAGCCATTGGGCCAAGGAGCGGTCGGCTTGCCAATGGGAGTGGTTCCAGGAATAATCCTGCGCCACGATTGCGCGGGCGTGGATGTGGTCGGATTCATAGTATTCGCTGACGTCGTCTTTCTCTCGGCGCGGGGGAACGCCGTAGTTGCCGAGAATGGGATAAGTGGTGACGAGAATCTGACCCTCGTAGGAGGGGTCGGTAAGGCTTTCGGGATATCCGGTCATGGCGGTGTTGAATACAACCTCGCCTGAAGTGGAGCCGGGATATCCGAAGGATTTGCCTGTAAAGGTTGTGCCGTCCTCAAGGATGAGTCGGGCCGTTTTCACTGCATGCATCGCGATCGGAGGTTATGAAGTGTCTTGATATAGTTTTCCGAATGCAAATTTACAGCTTTTTTTTCAAACTCCTCTTATATCCTGTATGATTTTTACTAACTTTGCAGCTCCGACCGCTGTTCCCTCCCCCGGCGCATGGCCGCTGCCGGGCGGGAATCGGCTCGGAATCGCTTGATATTGTCGACCTATAATCTTGAAACTATGCAGATAAAGACCCCCTCTGAGATCCTTGAGGCTTCCGTAAAGGGAGCATGCGCGAAGGTGGAGACTACGCTCCGCCATCCCGGCCGGCTGGTGGTGGCGGCCATAGCGGCCGGAGCGTTCATCGCCATTGGCGGCATCCTTTCCTTGACAGTAGGATTCGGTTTCCCGGCGCTTACAGCCGGCAATCCGGCGCTGAGCAAGCTGCTGGCAGGCGTGATGTTCCCGATCGGGCTGATCCTGGTGGTGGTGCTGGGTGCGGAACTTTTCACGGGCAACAACGCGATGCTCGTGCCGGCGTATATGAACAAGCACTATGGCTTCGGGGCTGTGCTGGCCAACTGGGGACTTGTGTATATAGGCAATTTCATCGGCGCGGTGGCGTTCACGTGGTTATTCGTCTACCTGGCGGGTCTGACGGCGGCCGATCCGTGGCATTCGGCCATCGTTGGGATCGGCGTGGCGAAGACGTCGATGCCGTGGGGAGTGGTGTTGCTGAAGGGGATCGGCGCCAACTGGTTTGTATGTCTCGGCGTGTGGCTGGCCCTTGCGGGACATAATTTCCTGGAGAAGGCGCTCGGTTGCTGGTTGCCGGTGATGGCTTTCGTGGTGCTCGGCTATGAGCATTGCATCGCCAATATGTTCTACTTGCCTCTGGCTTTGCTCGAAGGTGCCCCGATCGGGGTAGGCACGTGCCTGTGGAGCAATCTGCTGCCGGCTACCTTGGGCAACATCCTCGGGGGCGCATTGTTCGTAGGCTGCCTGCACTGGTACCTTCACCGGCCGCGCAGCTGAGTGTCGGTATATAATCTCTCACGTAGGCTCGGAATCAGAATGAGAATGAACACATGACATTGGCGCGCCAGGCGTTGCGGCCGATATGGGAAATGTTGACACGGCGGCCGTAGTCGAGCTCGGCGGCCACGGCCAGGCGTGGGAGGATGTTCCAGTAGGCTGTGGCGCATGCGAAGGTGCCGCAGCGGTATTCGTCGGCCGGAGTGCCGTCGCGTGTGTAGAGGTAGGTCTGGCTGCCGGCCAACGATAGAAACAGATCAGGACGGAAATTATATTGCAAACCTACGGACCATCCGAGCGTGGTCGGGGTGTAGAGCACGGCTGCGTCGGCCGGATCCTCGAGCAGATCGTAGTAGCCGTATTGCATGTCGCCTCCGAGCCCGGCTATGCCACGTCCCGTGGTGAGGTTGGCGTAGGTGGTGACACGCTGGAATGGATGTGCTACTGAACTGAGGTTGACGCCCCATCCCGCGAGATTGTGATTGGTGTTTGTCTGGAGATCCCGGTATGTGAGCGAGCGCACTATCCCGCTGAGACGTACATGTTGGCCGGGCGCCCATTGATATTGTACCAGGGCCGCGGCATCGGGCAACCATTCGGAGCAGGGTTTGGCCAAGTCGGTGGATTGATCCACAGCGGTGGACGGTGTTTCGACGGATACGCCGACAAACCATCGGTGTTTGAAGCATGGCATGTAGCGCACCAGTACGGAGGTGGCCGAGAATTTGTTATTGTTGCCGGCGGCGTCGATCACCACCGGTTGTGCGGCTGGGTCGGAGAAGGTGGATGTGGCGTAGCCTACGGTGAAGTCGCGCATTGAAGCATAGGCCTTCTTGAGTTTTAGTCCGCCTTGGTAACCGGTGAAGTCGGTTTCGATATACAGTTGATACGTCCCGAGGCATCGGTTATAGCCTATCACGCGGAAGAAGAGGCCGGTGCCGGCGGGGGTGGTGGCAAACCGACGCATTGACATCGGGTTGGCGGGAATCGGGATAGAGTACGGGGCGAACGACGGGGTGGGGACGCTGCCGTGCCAGTCGTAGTAAGCGCGCATGCGTACGCTTCCGCCTATGCCCATCGATAATCCTGCTTCCTTGCTCATGAAGAGGAAGTAGGGAGCGTCGGGATCCTGGAAATGCCGGAACTGGTCGTAGTAGAAGTCGCTGATAAGCCGGAATATGGAGTCTTTGTCGACTCGGAGCATCGCGGCGTCGGCCGGTCGGCCGTCTATGTATACGATCTTGGTCGAGGCTGCTTTCATACGCAGCAGCGAGTCGGGCAGGGAGGCGGTCGCGCCCGATACGGGGAGGAGAGAGGAGAGGATCATGAGCAGCGCGAGGGGGAAACGGAATCGTGAGGTTTTCATAATGCGTAGGTTTGATATATGGACGGGAGGAGGGAAAAACTCCGCAAACTTAATTAAAAATCCCCGAATCGTCAAAATATTATGGATAAAATATAGCGTTTCATTTGCAGGATTCAGAAATAATCGCTAACTTTGCATTCACAAAAAAGCCCGATACTGAAAATCAGTACTTTAATGAGCATAGGGTCCTATAGCTCAGTTGGTTAGAGCACCTGACTCATAATCAGGGAGTCCTTGG
>CAYZFG010000006.1:23955-63574 GCA_964477665.1 uncultured Staphylococcus sp. | reverse complement strand
TAGTGAGAAATATCCTGAAAACCTTCCTTTCCCACCAAATTTTTTCTAACGATAATCAGCATGTAGAGGTTCAAGCAAGGAATCAAGAAGAGGGTAAACAAATATCGAAAACAGTCAATATTGTAGGGACCCATCCTTTACCCACAAATTGGAAGCTCTCGCGTCATAAAGCCAAGGCGTGCCTCCGACACCGATTCAGGTCATGGTATTTAGGATTTATGATGACATTTTAGCTTCCTATTTGTGGGTAAATGATAGTCGCTGTGCGAGTTTCGGAGAAGAGCTGTTGGTAACTTGTTGCAAGACAAAATGATAGCATATTGCGCTTTCTGGAAACGTCGCACAGCGACGTCCCTACAGCCGACGCGCTATTTTTCGCAGAGCGAAGCGGCAAGCCGATTACTTCAGCGCTCCGCAACCAGTGCAGATGAGGGCTGGAAGCCCGATGTCGTCATTAACCGCGGATGTAAGTCCGCGGGGTGTAACTGGCTGTAAAATAGAGCCCTGAAAGGGCGATGTTGTGTGGGCGGCTCACACAACATCGCTCTTTCAGAGCTCACTATCTCGCGGGTATTTGCTCCCGCGCACTTACATGCGCGGTTAATGACAACGACGCCGCTTTGCGGCTGAGATCACTTTCGTCCACTATACCCGATACACCAACCATCGTCGTGATCGTCGCCGCAGTCGCTGCAGGACGCTCCATGGAACTTCCCTACAGGATAACTTTTTTTAACAACCGTATTTTTACATTGTCCCGCTTATATTTGTGGGCAAAGGATAGGCATTGAGCGCCCCCGTTCCATAGGTGTCGTGTTCACTCTGCCGTGAGGGTGAAGTCGATGAGGTTGAAGCGGAGGCCGATTTTACATGCGTAGCCGCCAATGGATGTGGCTGAGCCGGGGCTTAATTCAATATCGCTTCCACATGATGCGCATGGAGTTGAGCACGGCTAAGAGCGCAACGCCCACATCGGCAAACACAGCTGCCCACAGCGAAGCATAACCCATCGCACCCAGTACCAGTATCAATACCTTTATGGCTATGGCGCCCACGATATTTTGGGTGACAATGGCGCGGGTGGCGCGACCTATGCGTATGGCGGTGGCGATGCGCGAAGGGGCGTCGGTCTGTATCACTACGTCGGCACTCTCGATTGCCGTATCAGAGCCGAGGCCACCCATGGCAATACCCACATTGCTGAGCGCGAGCACCGGGGCATCGTTCATACCGTCACCCGTGAATGCCACATTGTTTCCATCGGTCTTTACAAGATTTTCCACATAGGTAGCCTTATCTTGCGGGAGGAGTTCGCCATGGGCTTCCTTTATCCCGAGCTTCGCAGCGAAATCAGCCACTATCTCCTTGCGGTCGCCTGAGAGCATCACTATATTATTGATGCCCAGACGGTGAAACTCCTCTATAGCCTGAGCGGCATCAGGTTTAGGCGTGTCGGCGAGAATGGCACAACCGGCATATCGGCCGTCGACTGCACAATATATCACCGTGCCCATGGCCGACGACCCGGCACCCTCGGGGATAGCGATACCGGCATCGGAAAGCAACCTTGCATTGCCCGCCAGCACATTCTTACCCTCAATTTCCGCCGCGACGCCGTGGCCGGCTTTTTCGCTCATTGCAGTAGGGCGGGGGAGTGTGATTCCACGACCTTTGGCATAGTCGGTCAGCGTCACGGCAAGCGGGTGAGAACTCCCTTGCTCTGCGGCCGCCATAAGAGCAAGCATCTCATCGGCCTCCATTACCGGCGACTCTATGGCTACCACGCTGAAGCGGCCGGTGGTTAGCGTTCCGGTCTTGTCCATGGCGATGACATTTACCTTGGTTATAGCTTCAAGATAGTTTCCGCCCTTGAAAAGAATACCCAGGCGGGAGGCGGCGCCTATTCCTGCGTAATATCCTAAAGGAACACTGATTACAAGCGCGCACGGGCAAGAGATGACCAAGAATACCAGCGCGCGGTAGAGCCACTCCGCGAAGACGAAGTGATAAGAAGTTAGGGCTCCCGCTATGGCCGGAATAACCACGAGAAGCAACGCAAGCAAGAGTACCACAGGGGTGTAGATGCGGGCAAACTTGCGGATAAACATTTCAGCGTGCGCCTTGCGCGACGAGGCATTTTCCACCATCGCAAGGATGCGTTGCATAGCGCTGTCGCTGTATCGACGAGTGACTTTTATCTTGACGCTCTTCTGCAGCGCAATCATGCCTGAAAGCACTTCGCCACCTTGCTCTATGCTGCGCGGTACACTCTCGCCGGTAAGCGCCGAGGTGTCAAAGATGCCGTCGCCATCCACTAACACTCCATCGAGAGGCACCCTCGCGCCGGGCCCCACCTCCACTATTTCACCTATTTCCACTTGGTCAGGGTCAACTTCAGCGGTTGCGCCGTCGCGCACCACGGTGACTTTTTTCACTCCGCCGTCGATGAGTCGGGATATATCGGCGCGGGCACGGTCGACGGCTCCGTGTTGCAGACTCTCGCCAATCGACGAAAAGAGCATCACGCCCACGGCCTCGGGCAATTCCCATATACAGAACGCACCGATACAGGCGATGACCATGAGAGTGTTCTCATTAAAAATATCACCATCGGCGATCCCCTCGGCGGCTTCTTTCATCACCGGCAAGCCTACAGGGAGAAAAGCTGTGACGTACCATATTAACCGGACATATCTTATAGAGAAAAACGCTACGTCGAAGTGGGTCATAAGCACTCCGCCGAGCAGCATCAGGCCTGAAATTATCGGGGCTACCCATGCCGATGCGCCATGAGATTCGTGGCAATGGCAATGAGTATGGTTATGATTGTGGACATGATTTTCCATACTTTCAATGATTTATGTTGACAGTGCAAAATTATAAAGAAAAAATTGCAACCCGGTAGCAAAATTTTCGTGAACCTTTTCTGTCTCCGGATTGTTATGATTACACAACAACGTTTAAAAACTATTTTACAATTATGGAACTTAAAGGCTCAAAGACTGAAGAAAATCTTCGTATTGCATTTGCCGGCGAATCGCAGGCTTACGTAAAATACTCATATTACGCTAAGAAGGCTAAGGAGGACGGCTATGTGCAGTTCTCTCAGATCTTCACTGAAACTGCGTCAAACGAAAAAGCTCACGCCAAGATTTGGTTTAAGCTTCTTCACGGTGGTGAAGTGCCCGGAACCGAGGCTAACCTCGTTGATGCTGCTGCAGGCGAGCATTTTGAGTGGACCGACATGTACTATGACTTTGCCAAGGTGGCTGAAGAAGAAGGCTTCAAGGATATCGCCCGCCTTTTCAAGCTCGTAGGCGACATCGAGAAGACCCACGAAGAGCGTTACCTCAAGCTCCTCGGCAACCTCAAGGAAGGCATCGTATTCTCGCGCGACGACGATCGCGTATGGCAGTGCCAGGAGTGCGGCCACATCCACGTAGGCAAGAAGGCTCCCGAAATCTGCCCCGTGTGCAAGCATCCGCAGGCTTACTTTGAAATCGAAGCTAAGAATTATTAATCTGCATTACTACAACTTACAGGCTGCGCCCTCACCCGATGGCGCAGCTTTTGCTTTATATTACCGGCAGCGACCGCAGTCGCTGCAGCCGTTGCAGATAGGGCGGCTGCCGCAGGTGAGGCATGTGTCGCGGTAGTGAGGGCGGTAAAGGGCGCTTTCCTCTATTTCAAATCCCAGAGGGTCGCGGAGGTCGAAGTGCATGGGTCGGCCCACATGATTCACATCGGCCTTAAAAGCCATCTCTGACTGCACGCGTTTGTCGGGCAATCGATACGTGCGCCCGTCTTTGATGAATACGCTTCCGGTCTCGATGAAGCAGAAAGTGACGTCGTGGCGCTTGCACTGAGCCGAGAGAGATCGTATCCAGTCAAAGTCACAGGGACGCGAGCCGTCGTAATTCTCTCCGCCCGCTATCACTTGCTCTATTGCTCCTGTGGCCAAATATTGCTCCACTTCGAGGGGACCTATGAGCGGCGCTGCCATGAAACCTTTGTGGCGAAACGGCAGGTCAAGAAGTAGGGGAAGTCGGCGGTCAGCATTGCGCTGATCTTCACACGACACGTTGAGCCACACATTGTCCCAACCATCTCCCCAGTCAGGGGGGAGCGACTGCATCACGCGCTCGGGACGCTTGGTGAGGAGGAAGAATTTCACATCGGGTCGCTGCCTTATTATCGTCCAGGCATCGGGGCGCCAGCGGTCGGCCTCGGGGAGAAAGAAATCTGATGTCATGCACACCCGCAGCAATTCGCCGCTCGTCACCTTGTAGCTACCGTCGCGACGCCGCGACAGCGGGTAGTCAAATGCCTGTGTACGATACACTTCCGACCCGTTGCGGTCACGCTGCCGGTCAAGATAGTACATATAGCAATTCCGGCATCCCTCACTGATGCGGGTACAGCCATGCCAGGGATTCCAGATGTCGTGCATGATTATTCAGCCCTCTGCTCGAAATTACGGCGGTGGTCGATGATGGTTTTCATATTATTCTGCGCCCACTCGGTCAGCTCCATGATGATGGGAATGAGTGACTGTCCCGAGGCGGTGAGAGAATACTCCACGCGCGGAGGCACTTCGGGAAATACCGTGCGGTCGATCAGTGCGTCGGCTTCGAGGGTCTTGAGGGTTGAGGAGAGCACGCGCTTTGACACGTCGGGTATCAGGCGCGACAGCTCGTTGAACCTCACGCGTGTATTTTCGCTGATTACGAGCAGCACGAGAAGTGCCCACTTGTTGCCGAAACGTGCTATGACGTTTCTTACCGGACATATCTCGATGATTGAATTATATAGTTCCTTTTTTCGCATTAAGAGCAGTGGTTTTCACTGCAAAGTTAGTGATAATTACCCGCTTTCCATAATAATCAGTCCCTCAAAATTATTTGAAAAAATATTGCGGTGACAAGTGACTGATAATGAATAAAAGTAATAAAAAGGTTACTATCGGTAATAATTGTAACCTATTGATATAGTGATTATAATACAGTAAATTTGCATAAATCAACAGTAAGTTAAACTTTAAAAATTCATTACGACTATGAAACGTATATCCAACGGACTCGTAAAGCACACCGCCCAGGCTTATCTGTGTGCTGAAGCCGAAAACGGTACTCCCTCGGCAGCATGTGGCTCAGCTTGTGGGGCAGGCGAAGAGAAGCCCGAGCCCAAGCCCGCAGCTTGCGGCTCGGCTTGCGGTGCAGGCGAGAAGTAATTATTCATCCTTCAACCTTTCAATCAGGCGACTCCGGCCTACATCCACTGTAACTCGGAGTCGCTTGACGTAATTATTTATGGAATATTTCGCATTTCAGTGGCATATCACCGATAGCTGCGACCAGCGTTGCGAGCATTGCTACATCTTTTCCGAAGGACATCCGCATATAGTGGAGATGCCCCTCGACCGCGCCCGCGAGGTAGTGGAGCAGTGCTGCGACATGTGCGCGAAGATGGAACGGCAACCCTACTTTTATATCACCGGGGGCGACCCTATACTTCACCGGAAGTTTTGGGATATACTCGGTCTTCTGCATGAGCGCGGCATACCGTTTACGATTCTCGGAAATCCGTTTCATATTACTAATGAGGTGTGCCGGCGGTTGAAGGAACTCGGATGCGAGAAGTATCAGCTCTCGATCGACGGGCTTCGTGAAACTCACGATTCGATACGCAAGCCGGGATCGTTTGACACCACGGTGGAGAAAATCGACGTGCTGAAGCGTAACGGTATTCGTGTGGCCGTGATGACCACCGTATCGGGTACTAATATTAAAGAGATACCTGCGATAGCAGACCTTGTGGTGGCGAAAGGTGTGAACGTCTTTGCCTTCGGCAGATATTGTCCTACATCCGAGGAAAAAAGCACGCATATTACTCCTGAGGAGTATCGCGAATTTCTCGACGTGATGTGGGCGAAATTTGTGCAACACAAGGATGCGGGCACTGTATTTAATCTTAAGGATCACTTGTGGACGCTTTATCTTTATGAAAAGGGCCTTTTCAAGATTCCGGCCGACAGTGATGCTGAAGTGATCTACGACGGCTGCCACTGCGGCGATTGCCATTTCACCATTCAGCCTGACGGCAGCGTGATGGCTTGCCGGCGTTTTGAAAGTGTGGTGGGGAATCTGTTCCGCAAACCCTTGTATGAATTATGGACAGGCGAGGAGATGGAGCGATACAGGCAGTATGACCGGTTTGAGAAGTGCGCAAAGTGTGAATTACTGCGCTTCTGTCGCGGCTGTCCTGCCGTGGCCTATGGTTATCACCGCTCGTTTTATGCGCCTGATCCGCAATGCTGGAAAGAGATATGAAAGCAGTAGTTTTGACCAGGCCTTGCAAGGCTGATGAGATGAAGGTGACGGAAGTTGCCGTGCCCGAGGTGCGCCCCGGGTGGGTGTTGATAAAAGTAGATGCGTTCGGGTTGAATCACTCGGAGGTATTGTTGAGGCAGTTTGAAGTGGCCCAACCGTATATACTCACGCCTATCATTCCCGGAATAGAGTGCGTAGGTACGGTGGTAGATCCTTCTGACACTCAATTTACTACGGGGCAGAAAGTAATGGCACTGATGGGCGGAATGGGACGGAGCTTTGACGGAAGTTATGCCGAGTATTGCCTTGCACCGGCGCATCATGTCTTCGCTGTGGATTCTTCGCTCGATGCGGCGGAATTGTCAGCCGTCCCCGAGACGTTTTATACTGCTTACGGCTCGCTTTTTACGTCGCTGCAACTCATGGCAGGTGACACCCTGCTTATCCGCGGAGGTACTTCTACTGTGGGAATAGCTGCCTTGCAACTTGCCAAAGCCGCCGGCGCGACGGTAGTCACCACTACCCGAAGCGAATCGAAAAAAGCGAGATTACTTGCGCTCGGTGCTGATGAAGTGGTAATAGAAGGAGAGGGATTTGGCTGGAGATTTCTTGAGCGATTTCCGCAGGGAGCCGATAAACTGCTTGAACTGATAGGCGCCTCAACGCTCCGAGAGTCGTTGCGACTCACGAAGCGCCACGGTATCGTGTGTCATACCGGTCTGCTCGGCGGCGAGTACGGATTGAAAAATTTTGACCCGATAAAAGAAATTCCTTCGGGCGTATATCTCACCGGATTTTACAGCAACTCGCCCACACCCGACGATATTTCGGCGATGATGGAACTGATAACCCGCGCCGGCATCCGTCCGGTCATCGCAGCGCGATTTACCCTCGACCAAATAGCCGAGGCGCATCAACTTGCCGAGCAGCGCAACCTTATGGGAAAGATTGTGGTGGAAGTAAGCCGCAACAGAGAGGCAATGTAAATGGCTGAGCAATAGCGGCGACGGCTATGGAGCGGGGGCGAAAGAATTTAGAATTTAGAATTTAAAATTTTAGAGAGTCTAATCATTTCCAATTTTCCATTTTCAATTTACCCTCTCCCCGCCGTAGAGTCTGCGGCGACGTCCCTACATGCGCAGGCAATTTGTAATGGTATTTAACCATTTTGGAAATTATTACCTTGGAAAATTACAAAAAATGGCAAATTATTACCTTGGAAAATTACAAAAATTGACGAATTATTACCTTGGAAAATTACAAATTTTGCTGTGATAACTTGTAAATCAAGATAATAATAACTATCTTTGCAAAAAGGAAATCGCGATATAAAAATGTACTATAAAAGAATTATCGATACATATTTGAAGGAGTGGGCAGAGCGACCTGATCACAAGCCTGTACTGTTGCGTGGAGCCCGTCAGGTAGGGAAGTCTACCGCCGTGCATCATCTTGGAGAGTCTTTTGAAAAAATGCTTGAAATTAATTTTGAGCGGCAGCCCGAATACATACCACTTTTTAGAGATAATCTTGACGTAAATAGGATAGTATCGCAGATGGAGGCTCTTTCCGGCAAAAGTATTACGCCCGGTAAGACTTTGCTGTTTCTTGATGAAATACAGTTTTGCAAGGAAGCTATAATGTCGCTTCGTTTTTTCAAGGAAGACCTGCCTGAGCTGCATGTGATAGCGGCTGGATCACTGCTTGAATTTGCTCTAACGGAGTTGCCTACATTCGGCACCGGGAGAATCCACTCAATGTTTATGTATCCCATGTCGTTTGATGAATTTCTGATGGCAAATGGTGAGGACGCGCTGCTGAAGTTGCGAAACACCTGCGACAGCAACCATCCGCTTCCTGAATCGTTGTATGAGAAAATCGTAGGATTGCTGCGCACCTATATGCTTGTAGGAGGTATGCCTGAAGTAGTTGCCAAGTGGGTAGAGACCCACGACTATTTGCGATGTCAGGAGATTCAGGACGATATTGTGCTCGGTTATGAAGATGATTTCCCGAAGTATAGTGCAAAGGTCAACCCACAGCTGTTGAGGATGACATTGCGAAGTGCCGCCGTGCAATGCTCAAAGAAGTTTACTTATTCAGAAGTGGGCGGCGGTTACCGCACTGAGGAAGTTAAGAAAGCTCTCGAACTGCTTATCCTTGCCGGGATATGCGTACCGGTAATTAAAACTGCGGCCAACGGGTTGCCACTTGGCGGGGAATCAGATAATTCATTCCGAAAAATCCTGCTTCTTGACTGCGGATTGTTGATGAGGCTCCTCAATATGTCGCTTGGCTCAGTGTCAGCCCTAACTACTCTGATATTGACCGGCGATAAACTTGAAGTGGTCAATAAAGGACCGATGGGTGAAATGATAGCGGGACTTGAAATGATGAAATACCTTAGTCCCAACCTTCGCCATGACTTGTATTATTGGCAGCGGGCCGCTAAAAATTCTTCGGCAGAAGTAGATTATATTACAGCCTGCAATCTGAAAGTTGTCCCCATGGAGGTAAAGTCAGGAGTGCAAGGAGGTATGAAAAGCCTGTGGATATTCATGCGAGAGAAGAAGTTAAAACGCGGCATCAGATCTTCACTTGAGAATTTTGGACGGTTGGAGTATACTGACAGTAATGACGCCGGTGCAAAGCGAGAAGTGATAATCTGCCCACTCTATGCAATTTCAATGTTGGATAGTCTGCTGACGGAATAAATTTAGCGCTACGGTTGCAGGAAAGTTACAGGTCAAAGTTATAAGTGATAAGGTGGAGAGTGGAGGGGGGGGAGCGACGATATGGAGCGGGGGTCGCTGACCCCCGCCGCCGCGACCACGGCGATAGATGGTAAGTCGGGTGTAGGGACGTCGCTGTGCGACGTTTAGGAGAAGAGCAGGAGGGTAACTTATTGTATTGTAGAATGATAGCTTATTGTGCTTCTTGGAAACGTCGCACAGCGACGTCCCTACATTAGACTTATCATCTATCAGCGTGGTTGTCGCTGTAATATGAAGGAGGTTGTAAATCAACGTGTTACATCATTCGCTAAATATAAGTCACGCGGCGAGGTGGTGACACTTCGCCGCGTGAGCAGTATTGTTTAAGTGGGTCAGTCTTCTTTGCTGAACTGGTCTTTTCCTACGCCGCAGAGGGGGCAGGTCCAGTCGTCGGGAATGTCTTCAAACTTTGTGCCGGGTGCAATACCGTTGTCAGGATCACCTACTGCGGGGTCATATACCCAGCCACATACATCGCATACGTACTTGTCCATAATCTGTAAGTTTTTTTTGAGTCGTTAAAATTTTTGTTCTACAAATTAATAACGTTACTGGATTATGAATTGTTCAGTCAGCTTACATTGCAAATGCATTGAAGCCGCCATCTACCACAGCCACGGTGCCGGTGACGAACGTCGAGGCATCGGATATAAGATACTGAATGGTGCCGCAGAGCTCTTCGGGGCGACCGAAGCGGCCGAAGGGGGTTTGGCGTATCACGTCGGCTCCGCGCTCGGTCAGCGAGCCGTCGGGGTTGGTCAGAAGCGAGCGATTTTGATTAGTGAGGAAGAAACCCGGGGCGATGGCATTGACGCGTATCGAGGGGGAAAACTTCTTGGCAACCTCATTGGCAAGAAACGCCGTGAAGTTGCTTATTCCCGCCTTGGCGGCAGCATATCCCGCTACGCGGGTGAGAGGACGGAATGCAGCCATCGACGAGAAGTTGACTATCGAGCCGCTGCCGGTCTCCACCATCGGCTTTAGAAATACCTGAGTGGGGAGCACGGTACCCGAGAGGTTTATGTCGACCACCTTACGGAAATCGGCAATGTCGAAGTCAAATATGTTGCCCGACGGAGCGATAGTAGCTCCGGGCATATTGCCGCCGGCGGCATTGAGAAGCGCGTCGATGCGCCCATAGCAGGCGAGGATTTCGTCGCGGTTGCTTTCGAGTACAGCAGCGTCGAGCACGTCGGTGGTGACGAATATAGCATCGCCACCTTCGGCCTTGATTTCTTCGACGATAGCATTACCCTCGTCGGACCGACGGCCGAGCACTGCTACTTTAGCCCCTTGCGAGGCGAGGTAGCGGGAGATGCACCGGCCGAGCACTCCGGTGCCCCCGGTAATTACCACCACCTTGTCTTTTACAGAAAAAAGTTCGTTCATAATCTATTGAGTTAAAGATTATTTCTCAGTATTTACGGTGGCCATGATACCCGATACCATACCCAGGGCGAGCATTCGGCCGTGGAATGAGTAGCCGGCGTTGTAGCCCATCTTCTCGTCGCCGAGCATGAGGGGAGCGTGGTCGACGCGCATAGGCACTCCGGGACGCTCGCGCTCAAATGTTCGCACCACCTCTATGAGCCGCGGGTCAAGATGACTCGATTCCTTAAAGTCTCCGTTGGGCATTACGCGGCATATACGGGCGTGCACGAAGTGAGTGCGCGGGGCATATTTCCGTGCCAGCTCCACCACATCATTTTGGGCACCGGCGCTGAGCGAACCGGCGCAGAACGTCAATCCGTTGTGAGGATTGTCAACCGCTTTCAGAAAAGCTTCGATATCAGCATCGCAGGTCACTATGCGGGGTAATCCGAAGAGCGGCATGGGAGGATCGTCGGGGTGCACACACATATTAATGTCATATTCCTCACACACGGGCATGATCCGTTCGAGAAAATACTTCATATTCTCGCGGAGCTTATCGGCGTCGATGTCCTTGTAGAGGTCGAGCAACTTGCGAAATTTCTCCACGGGGTCATTATCGCTCTCGGTGATGTTGCCGCCCACGAATCCCTGAGTCTTGACGATGATATTCTCAACCAGACGCTTCTCATCCTCGGGTGTCATGGTCTTGCGCAGCTCCTCCACGCGGGCAAGCGTATCGGCATCCCACGACTTGGCGGCATCTTTACGGCCGAGAATATAGATGTCGAAGTAAGCCATTTCGGCCATATTGAAATATAGGTTAGAAGTGCCGTCGGGGTTGGGATTCTCAAGGTCAGTTCGCGCCCAGTCGAGAACGGGCATGAAATTGTAGCAGATAGTTTTCACACCCGCGCGGCCGAGGTTGCGCAGACTTTCGATGTAATTGTCGATCAGCTTGTCGCGGTCAGGGCCGCCGTACTTGATGCTTTCGCTTACGGGCAGACTCTCCACCACGCTCCAGCGCAGGCCGTGGTCCTCGATATAATCGCGCATTTTCACTACTTCCTCCTCGGTCCACACCTCGCCCGCGGGCAAGTGGTGGAGAGAAGTGACTATGCCTTCCACGCCTATCTGGCGAAGCATGGAAAGCGTGATGGGATCAGATGGCCCAAACCATCTCCAGGTTTTTTCCATAGTTTTAAGGTGTTGAATTTATTGTAATTACAACGCTCGGGCGGCTGCGAAAGTTTGCTCACGCGAGCAGGTCGGCAATAAGAAAATTGCTTCCGCCTATAAATATCATGTCATCTTTACCGGCCGCCGCGCGAGCAGCTTCGAGAGCAGTCTTGACATCGGGATATGCTTCCGCTGCAAGACCTTCGTCCACTGCGAGAGCATGGAGAGCTTCAGGCGCAAGACGGCGGGGAGTGGAGGGCGCGGTGAGATAGAGCGAGAGATCAATGCCAGGAGTCATGCCCAACTGTTTGACCATCCGCAAGATGGTAGTTATATCCTTGTCGGCAACGAAGCCGGCAATCAGATGTATCATCCGTGGAGCCAGACTCGCGAGCTGTGCTGTAATCTGCTCCCAGCCACCGGGATTGTGACCGGTATCGTATACGGTGAGAGGAGTGTCGGCGAGGCGAGTCCAGCGACCACGCAGTCCGGTAAGTCGTGACACATCGGCAAGCCCTTCCCTTACAGCCTCGGCCTGAATGTCGAGCCGCTGCGAAAGTACCTCAACTGCAGTGAGAATGGTGGCGGTGTTTTCTATCTGATAATGTCCCGCAAGTTCGCCCTTGAAAGAGCCGAAAGGAGTGTCGCGATACACTATCCCCTCAGCCTCGGGAGTAGCATCGAGCGCGGGAGCAAAGAAGATTTCAGAGCCGTTGCGCTCGGCAGTTTCGGTGAAAACATGTCGCACGCTTTCATCATCGGCACGGCCTATCACCACCGGCACACCCGGCTTTATGATTCCGGCCTTTTCGCCGGCGATAGCAGCGGGAGTGTCGCCAAGGAGCGAGGTGTGGTCAGGGGAAATATTGGTGATAATGGAGAGTAGGGGAGTGATGATATTTGTGGTATCGAGGCGTCCTCCGAGCCCGGTCTCAATCACAGCTACGTCTACCCCTGCGCGGGCGAAATAATCGAAAGCCAAGATAGTGGTAAGCTCGAAAAACGACGGCTCTATATCGAGCCCGAGCGCCAAGTAACGATTGACGAACTCCACCACTTCCTCCTGCGGAATCATCTCGCCGTCGATGCGAATACGCTCGCGGAAATCCACTATGTGGGGCGAAGTGTAAAGCCCTGTCTTATAACCCGCTTTGCGGAGAATTGCGGCGAGGGAGTGGGCGGTTGAGCCCTTGCCGTTGGTGCCCGCTATGTGGATTGAAGCAAACTTGCGCGACGGATGGCCGAAAGCCCCGTCGAGAGCGCGGGCCGTGTCGAGTCCGGGCTTGTAAGCGCCGGGTCCTTCACGATGGAAAGTGGGAAGTTGGCTGTAAAGATAGTCGATCGCTTCCTGATATGATGTGAACATGGTCAGTAGATGATAAATCCCGCCAGTCCGGCGAGGCAAATTATTAAAATCGGGTGCCATTTAAGGAAATACACCATCACGAAAGCCGCCGCACACAGCACCACGCTCCATGCTATCTGCACTGACTCGTAGCCGAAATTCTCGCCGTTCATGAGCAGCAAGGCCGCCGAAGCGATGAGACCTATCACCACCGGTCGGAGTCCGGTGAAGATACCCTGCACCACCACTGACTCGCGGTGGCGCGATATGAGATGGCTGGTGTAGATTACGAGAAGAAACGACGGAAGCACCACCGCGAGCGTGCACAATATCGACCCTAAAATCCCCCACAGCGGAGTGGCGAAAGTGGCGGAGTATTCGCCCGGAGCCACGTAGCCGATGTAAGTGGCCGAGTTGATACCTATAGGGCCGGGGGTCATCTGCGAGATAGCCACGATGTCGGTAAACATCTGAGAAGTAATCCATCCCGGGCCGACGATTTCACGCTCGATAAGGGCGAGCATGGCATACCCGCCACCGAAGCCGAAGAGACCTATCTTGATGTAGGTCCAGATGAGACGAAGATATATCATGACGGTTGATTTTCAGAGTTTTCAGTTTCACGGATGCGGCGGTTCTGTCGCGACAGCCACAGGTATCCTCCTATTCCGCCGAGCACTATGTAGAGAATGGGATTTGAGATGAACGGAATTTTCGACCATATCAGCAGCGCCACCGCTACGGGTATCGCCACCGTGCGCCACGATATCTTGGCAGCGCGAGCCGAGGTGATGACCGGAGCGATGATGAGCGCCACCACAGCCGGACGTATGCCCATGAAGATGCGCGACACCACATCGTTGGTCTTGATGAGGTCAGGCGTCAGGAAGATGGCGATGGTAAGAATGATGAGAAACGATGGCAGGATGGTGCCCAGAGCCGCAACGATACTTCCTTTCATGCCGCGAAGCTTGTCGCCAACCGCCACTGAAATATTCACTGCAAGAATGCCCGGGAGCGATTGCGCCACGGCAAGCAGGTCGAGAAACTCCTCGCGGGCAAGCCACTTGTGGCGGTCGACGATCTCCTTTTCGATAATGGAAATCATAGCCCAGCCGCCCCCGAAGGTGAAGGCTCCTATCTTGAAGAATGTAAAGAAGAGCCGGAAAAATATATTTTTCATATCCTCAAATTTTTCGGTGCAAAATTACAAAAAAAATCAGGATGGGAATAATTTTATACCGTATTCGGGCGTTTTATACATTAGTATAAATATGCTCTTGACAATATGAGATATAACCGACTGACACTGTGGCTGACGGCAGTCGTGGCGATTCTTGCCACCTCGTGCAGCACAGCCAAACTTAAGACCGCCGACGAGCAGATGGCCCGCGGCGAATACTTCGACGCCGCCAAAACTTACCGTAAGGTCTACAATAAGCTCAAGGCCCGCGAGCAGCGTGCCGAGCGCGGAGTGGTGGCATTCCGCATGGCCGAGTGCTATCGCGCCCTGGGCCAGGATGCACGTGCCGCTGCCGCTTACCAGAATGCGATACGTTACGGCTATCCCGACTCTATGGCGATACTGCGCATGGCTCAGAGCTTCCACGGCGACGGCAAGTATGACCGCGCCGTGAAGACTTATGAGGAATTTCTTGCTCTTGCGCCCGACAATGCTACCGCGCGCAACGGTCTGGCCGGTGCCCGCAAGGCTCAGGAACTGAAGAAGAATCCCACGCGATACGTGGTGAAAAATGCCAAGCTTTTCAATTCCCGCCGAGCCGACTTCTCGCCGATGTTTAACGATGATGTGCTCTATTTCACCACCACCAACGAGAAAGTCACCGGTACCAACCGCAGCGAGGTCACCGGCATGAAGCGCAGCGATGTGTGGATGGCAAAGAAAAACGAGCGCGGCGACTGGCAGCGACCCGAGCCGGTGGAGGGCGAACTCAATACCGAGATGGATGAGGGTATCATATCCTTTACCGCCGACGGCTCCACGATGTACCTTACCCGCGCCCGACGCGAACCCAACCGCAGTACCGGTGTGGAAATATGGACCTCACAGCG
The DNA here is from genome assembly GCA_964477665.1 of uncultured Staphylococcus sp. GTDB lineage: Bacteria > Bacteroidota > Bacteroidia > Bacteroidales > Muribaculaceae > Duncaniella. The sequence goes on along the minus strand of CAYZFG010000006.1, from coordinate 48,503 downwards.
AAGCGACGCCAAGTGGAGCGCCCCGGTGAAGTTTGAGGTTATCAACGATACGATTGCTTCATTCGGTCACCCCGCCGTAAGTCCTTCGGGTACTTATCTCTACTTTACTTCCGACATGCCCGGCGAGGGTGGAAAAGACCTGTGGCGCATCAATCTCAAGGAGCGCGCCGGTTCGCTTGAAAATCTCGGCAAGGCCATCAATACTCCCGGCGACGAGATGTTTCCTTACGCGCTGACTGACTCGATACTGTTCTTTTCATCCGACGGCCACCCCGGCCTCGGCAGCCTCGATATATTCCGAGCCACCCTCACCCCTTCGGGCGGCTGGCTGGTAGAAAATATGGGTGCGCCCATCAATAGCGAGGGCGACGACTTCGGTATCACCTACGCCACTCCATCGCGTGAAGCCGGATTTTTCAGCTCCAACCGTGGCGACGGAAATGGCCGCGACCATATCTATTCATTCGAGCTTCCCGACCTGAAAATATTGATTTCAGGCTGGGTGCTCGATAAAGATGAGGAGCCGGTGCCCAACGCCGTGATACGCATCGTGGGCGACGACGGCTCCAATCAGCGCGCCGTAGCCCGCCCCGACGGCTATTTCTCATTCCCTCTGCAGCGCGGCGTGAGATATGTGATGCTCGCCGGTGCCAAGGGTTACCTCAACGCCCGCCAGCAGTTTACATCTGACTCAGCTGAGGAGGATGCCGAGTATAATATCGACTTCATACTCGCGTCGGTCAACAAGCCCAACATTCTCGAAAACATCTTCTACGACTACGACAAAGCTACTCTCCGTCCCGAGTCTAAGACGGCGCTTGACGAACTCGTAGAGCTGCTCAACGACAACCCCAACATCACCGTGGAGATGGCCTCGCACACTGACCGTCACGGCTCGGAGGAATACAATATTGACCTCTCGGCCCGTCGTGCCAAGTCGGTTATCGACTATCTCATCGAGGCCGGTATCGCGCCTGACCGACTGCAATTTCAGGGCTACGGCAAGTCGCGTCCCAAGGTTATCACCAAGCGACTGGCAAGAGAATTTCCGCAGTTTGAGGAGGGCGTGACACTCGACGAGGCATTTATCGAAGCACTTCCCGAGGAGGAGCAGGCTGTGGCCGACCAGATCAACCGCCGCACGGAATTTCAGGTGCTCTCTACTGACTATCAGATGTTTTGACATGCAGTTCCGCACCGAATTACACTTGTCGCCATCAGCCGAGCCCATCGACCACGCCACGCCGCTGCTCATGCTCGGCTCCTGCTTTACCGATGAAGTGGGGGAGAGGCTGAGCATTGACGGCTTCAATGTCACGGCCAATCCGCTTGGTCCCGTATATAATCCGGCCGTGCTTTCGAGGATACTTGAGCGCGCGATGGACGGGCGGCTGTTTACTCCGGCCGACCTTGTCAGCGGGCCGCGCGGCCGGCACTGCCTCACCTTCGCCTCACGATATAGCGGCGAAGACGAAAAGACGGTCGTTGAGGCTGTCAATGCAGATTTCCGCAAGATTATCGACGCACTTTCATCAAAAGCTACGGTAATACTTACTCTCGGTTCGGCTTACGTATTCACTCACTTAGCTACGGGAGAGATAGTGGGTAACTGTCACAAACTGCCCGGAACGGAATTTTCCCGCCGGCTCCTTTCCGTGGACGAGATTACCGCTTCGCTGCAGCCCGTGATTACTCAGCTTAAAGAGCGAGGTTACAGAGTAATATTCACTGTGAGCCCCATACGCCATCTCGCCGACGGCCTTCACGGCAACACGCTCTCCAAGTCCACACTCCACCTGGCTGTAAACTCCCTCACCGGAGCAGAATATTTCCCCGCCTACGAAGCGCTCATCGACGACCTGCGCGACTACCGCTTCTATGCTGCCGACATGAAGCATCCCTCAGCAGTGGCCGTGGATTATATCTACAGCCTTTTTTCAAGCGTATATTTCAGCCCCGCTACCGTAGCTGCTGCTGCCGAGGCGCGGGCACGATATAAACATAATAATCACCGTCAGATTCTATCGTAATGTTCCTGACCAATCTTTCACCTGTCCACATAAGAAAAGGCTCGTCGTATGACGAACACCGCGATTATAAATATGTCCTCGCCGACAGCCGCTCGGTATTTGACCCCGACGAAACCGTCTTCGCTGCCATCCGCACCGAGATAGGCGACGGCCATCGCTTCATTCCCCGGCTTGCTGAAAAAGGAGTGAAGACATTTCTCGTAGAAGAGATACCGCCGTATTGCTACAATATCGACGCTACGTTTATAGTAGTGGAAAATGTGCCCGAAGCATTGGCACGCCTCGCCTACAGCCGCATCCGTGGCTTCCGTGATACGATATTGATCACGGGTAGCATAGGCAAGACCGTGACCAAGGAATTGCTCTATGCCGCGCTCAACCGCCACTGCCGCGTGAAGCGCAGTCCGCGAAGCTGGAACTCGCGCATAGGCATGCCGCTGGCTATCGCGGATATGTTTGCTTCCGGTCGTCCCGACATCGCTATTGTAGAGATAGGTATTGACGGCCCCGGCCAGGCCGAAGAGCGACTTGCATCGCTCCCCAATGAGCCGATGACAGGTGTAGTCACTCCCATTACCGACGAGCACGACGGAGCCTTCCCCACGCACCGCGAAAAGATAGTGGAGAAAGTAAAATTGCTTGAGCGATGCGACGACATTTTCTATGCCGATACTGATGCCGAGCTTGGCGAAGTGCTCCGAGAAAAGACCCGAGCCACGCTTCACCCGGTAGTAAAGGGTAATTACCCCACCATCTATCATGCTCTTGCGGCGGCCGTGGCGGAATTTAAAGGGTATAATGACCCTGAGATAGCCGATGCTCCGCTCGTCGACAAGCGCAGGGAGATATATGAGGGAGAATTTGGCAACACTATTTTCCATGACCAGTTTACCCCTGACCTCCGCTCGCTCCGTGAAGCTCTCGATTTCTTCCGCCGCCACTCCTCGCCCGAGAAAAGGCATGTGCTTGTGATGGGGGATTTGTTGCTGCCACACGGCTGCGACACAGTTGAAAAAATAGGCGAGGTCTACGGGGAGGCATTCCGTATGGCGCGTTCATTCGGAGTGGAGAAAATTTACTGCATGTCGGCTGACTTGGCTGAGATAAGTTCTCATCTGAAGCTGCCCGACTATGTGGAAGTATGTAATCCCGTGATGCCGTTTATCCTGTCGAGTTACCCGAACGGAAGCCTTATGCGCGACAGTCAGATACTTCTCTTCGGACGTCGCGGAGGCGCGTTGAGCGAGTTTGCCGAAGTGTGCATGACCGCCGGCCATGATACATCGCTCGAAGTGGACCTTGACGCCCTCGCCCATAATTTCAATTATTACCGCAGCCTTCTCCCGCGCTCTACGCGCCTCGTGGCGATGGTCAAGGCATCGGCCTACGGCATGGGCTCAGTGGAGATAGGCAAGGCGCTCCAGAGTCTTGGAGCCGCATACCTGGCTGTGGCGGTGATAGATGAAGGCGTGAAGCTGCGCGAGGCGGGAATCACCATGCCCATCATGGTGCTCAACCCCATCACCAACCGCTATCCGTCGCTTTTCGCTTCGCATCTTGAGCCGGCAGTATTTTCTCCCGAAGAGCTCGACCGTCTCATAGGGGAAGCGGAGCAGTATGGTGTGACAGATTATCCCGTCCACATCAAGCTCGATACAGGTATGCACCGTGTGGGATTCCTCGAAGAGCAGATCGATGCTATCGTGAGCCGCCTTGCAACTACCCGGGCTGTGAAAGTGGCATCGGTTTTCAGCCACCTTGCCACGGCCGACTGCCTCGATAAAGATGAGTATACCGAAAGCCAGCTTGCTCGATTTGACGCCATGACCGCGCGGCTACGCGACGGCCTCGGCTACGACTTCGCCCGCCATATCCTCAACACCGCCGGCATGATGCGCTTTGCCCGCGGGGGTAACTACGAACTCGCGCGCTTGGGCATAGGACTCTACGGAGTGTCACCTCTGCCGGAGAAATCACCACTCAGCCCCGTGGCTTCGTTTTTCTCCCATATAATTTCACTCAAGCAATGGCCGGCCGGGACTCCCATAGGCTACGGCTGCAAGGGAGTGACCAAGCGCGACAGCGTGATAGCGACGGTGCCCGTGGGGTATGCCGACGGTATTAATCGTCGCCTGAGCAACGGCGCCGTGTCGTTCAAGGTCAATGGCACGGATTGCCCCACGATAGGCAATATCTGCATGGACCTGTGCATGGTCGATGTCACTGACGTGCCCGGCGTGGCGGTAGGTGACCGTGTGGAGATATTCGGCAACGAAGCTCCCGTAGAGCGCATCGCCGAGATTCTCGGCACGATACCTTATGAGGTATTGACATGGGTATCGCCGCGTGTTAAAAGAGTGTACATAAAGAAGTGAAAAACTTTTGGCGTAAAGCTGAGGATATAACTCCCTTTTCTTGCTAACTTTGCAAAAAATCTTAACCAATCATGCCACAGGAACAGCGACAGAATAATTATAACCGACAGAAACCTCAGAACAATCTTCAGGACTACGGAGGGCGCATCCCGCCCCGCGACAAAGACCTTGAAGAGGCCGTGCTCGGCGCCTTGATGCTTGAGCGCGACGCCTATTCGGTGGTGTGTGACATACTGAAACCCGAGTCGTTCTACGAACCGGTGAATCAGAAAGTCTACGCGGCAATCCAGTCGCTCGGCGCATCGCAGCAGCCCATCGACCTCCTTACCGTGACCGATCAGCTCCGCCAGATGGGTCAGCTCGAAGCCGTAGGCGGCCCGCTGTTTATCTCTGAACTCACTTCGCGCGTGGCATCTGGTGCCCATGTGGAATATCACGCCCGCATCGTGGCTCAGAAATACCTTGCACGCGAACTCATTAAATTTGCCTCGCAGATCGAGTCGCAGGCTTTTGATGAGACTTACGACGTGGACGACCTTCTGCAGGAGGCCGAGGGAAAACTCTTTGAAATCTCGCAGCGCAATGTCAAGAAAGACGTCACGCAGATCGACCCCGTGATTGGTCAGGCAATCGACCAGATTCAGACGGCGGCCAACCGTGCCACAGGTCTGTCAGGCCTTGAATCAGGCTATCATGAACTCGACAAACTCACCTCAGGCTGGCAGAGCAGCGACCTTATCATCATCGCTGCCCGTCCTGCGATGGGTAAGACGGCATTTGTGCTCTCGATGGCCAAGAATATGGCTGTGTCGAGCAACATCCCCGTGGCGATTTTCTCGCTTGAAATGTCAAACCTTCAGCTCGTGAACCGTCTCATACAGAACACCTGCGAGATAGAAGGTGAAAAAATCAAGAGCGGCCAGCTCTCGCCCATGGAGTGGGACCAGCTCATGTCGCGCGTCAAGCACCTCTACGGCGCGCCGCTTTACATCGACGATACCGCTTCGCTCTCCATCTTTGAACTCCGCACCAAGGCGCGTCGCCTCGTGAGGGAGCATGATGTGAAATTCATCATTATCGACTACCTTCAGCTTATGAATGCGTCGGGTATGCGATTCGGCTCGCGCGAGCAGGAGGTCAGCATGATTTCGCGCTCGCTCAAGCAGCTTGCCAAGGAGCTGAATATTCCTATCGTGGCGCTTTCGCAGCTCAACCGAAGCGTGGAATCGCGCGGCGCCGACAGTAAAGACGGCAAGCGTCCGCAGCTGAGCGACCTCCGCGAGAGTGGTGCCATCGAGCAGGATGCTGACATTGTGTGCTTCATCCACCGCCCGGAGTACTATCTGCGCTCGGGTGTGGATGCTGCCGGTAACGATATACGAGGACTGGCCGAGTTTATCGTGGCAAAGCACCGTAGCGGTCGAGTCGACGATGTGAAGATGCGATTCAAGTCAAAGTATGCCCGCTTCGAGAACTGGGAGGAGACTACCTCAATGAGCTCCGTGACCGTGGGCTCGCGCATCAATACCGACGGAGGCGCTTCGACCGGTGGCAACCAATTTGGCGGTCAGTTTGGCGGCCAGTTTGGTGGAGGCTCGGCCGACATCACAGCCGCTACCTCCGACGAGATGGCTCCCTTTTAAACAAACGCAAGTACGAGTTAAACAAACGCAAGTACGAGTAGCGACGAGAAGACCAGAATTAGGTTGGCCGCCGCGTAGGTCACTGTATATCCGAGCACGGGTACGGTGCTTTCAAGTGCATCCTGAATAGCACCTATCGACGCCACACCGCAGCGAGCACCGGCCACGCAGCCAAGTGTCTCGGGTGACGAGAACTTGAATATCTTGCGGGCGATGAAGATGTTGACGGTCAGGGCAAGGAGCGTGGCTGCGATTCCCACGAAGAAGAGCGGGAGACCCACTTCATGCAATCCGGCTATGAACTTGGGACCTGACGAAAGGCCCACTACGGCCACAAACATATTCAAGCCCATATTATCGAAAATCCATATCACGGGACTCGGTATATTGCCGAAAGTGGGCCGGCGGTTGCGAAGCCAGCCGAAAAGAAGTCCGGCAAGCAATACACCGCCGCTCGTGCTGAGCGATACAGGCACTCCCCCTATATGGATAGCCAGCGCTCCTATGAAGCAACCTAAAGCGATACCGAAGCCCAGGAGAACCATGTCGGTCGACACGCTCTGCCTGTCGGCATAACCTATCTCGCGGGCTGCGATAGCCACGTTGCGGGGAGAGCCTGAGAGTGTAAGCACGTCGCCGCGCTCAAGGGTGAGACCATTGCGGCCGGGAAGATTCATGTTGTTGCGGGTAATCTTGCTGACGAGTACGCCCTTCATATAGGGCTGGCGGCGCAGAGTGCCGAATGTCATGCCGTCGACACCCTTTTTGCTCACGGTCACGGGAAGATTCTCGGCTCCGAAGTTGAGCAGCTCGTGATCGGCCACTTCGTTGCCTATCAGTACCGGCTCGTCCACTATCACCTCGCTGCGGGCGCTGAGCACCACAAGGTCACCGCTGTGAATAAGCGTGTCAGGAGTGGGGTCGACAATCTTACCACGGATGCGCAGGCGCTCCACGAAGATACGCTCGCTGCGGTCAGCGAAATACTTCTCCACCTCGGCCACTGTGTGAGGAGTGTCAAAAAGTTCGCCCCCGGCTCGATACACTCGGTAGCTCACCGGAGTATCGGCCATGACCATGCTCGGGTCAATCTTTTCAGTCCCGTCGTCCATCGCCTTTTCTATCTCGGCGATTTCGGCCTTGACTTTCTTCATGCCGCCCAGAAGCATCGGACCAATGTTGGAAAGGAACCAAGCCGAACCGATCGTACCGAATATGTAAGTCACGGCGTAGGCCGTGGGAATCATGTCAAGTATCCGCTCCTTGGCCTCATGAGTCATAGAAAGCTCGCGCACGGTGTCGGCCGACAATCCGAGCGAAGCCGAAGCCGTCTGTGACCCGGCGAAAAGACCAAGCGCCACACCGGTATCATATCCCATAAGTTTGGAAGCCAGTATCACCGTCCCCGCACACACCAGCGCACCCACCAGAGCGAAAAGAAGTTGCTTCAGTCCGCTACCCTTGAACGCGCGAAAAAACTGCGGTCCCACGCTATAACCTATCGAAAACAGGAAGAGCATGAAGAACACAGTCTTTACTATCTGCGGTATCTGAAGGTCGAGCTGACCAATAATTACGCCTACAAGCAGCGTGGCGGCCACCGGCCCAAGAGTGAACGATTTATATTTCAACCGTCCCAGCCAGAAGCCTATGCCGAGGGTGAGGAAGATGGGTATTACAGGGTTGTTACGGAGAATATCTATGATCCAATCCATAGTGATGATTTAACGTGTGATGATTTACTTTAACATAATTAACAATCATCAACGCGTTTTCGTTCACTTCTCCTCCGCAGCCCGCGCAGCCTCGGCATCTCGGGTTATCTTCTCAAGCTGCTCGGGCGTGAGGAGAGTATGCTTTTTCTCGCACCGGAAACTATTGAGCTGCAGTGGCGAAAGCTTTTCAGCCGACGTAAATTCAGGGCGGGGTATCTGCTTAACTTTCTTCATGAGAGTCAGTTTTAGGATTCTTGGAATTTTCAATCAGCGGCATAATGGCGTTGAGACCCAGCATCACACTCAGATAAGCCAGGCCGAGTGCAAAGAAATTGAGCGACAGCGGCCATGCTTCTTTAATCCATCCACCCGAGAGGTAGCTGAAAAAGAGCAACCACAGAGAGGCCTGAACGCACACACAGAGCGTACACCACTTATGGGCGCGGAACTTCTGATACCATATGCTCCAGAACGTGAACGGCAGACAACATACATTGCACAGAGCCAGCCACGGAAGCATGTCGGGGAGGAGCAGCAGGGTGATAAGGCTCACCGAGAAGTAGGCGAAACCCACTTCGCTCCAACCGAAAAGTCCGAAAAACTTCGAGGCTTTCATCTCAAGGATAGAATCGCAACCGCCATCCTGAAGCACTTTGCACACTCGGTCGGCCGCAGGGTTGTGAATCTTCAGCGACTTCTGCACGAGGAGATAGGTAAAGTACAATCCTGCAATATCAATCGCCGCCACGAGTATGGTAGAGACGTGACGGTAGAGACCGTTGACAATAAACAGATAAGCGAAGAGAATAAGGCATGAGGCCGCCAATACCCACTTCTTGGCCCGCATGAAGAAATCAATGCGGGCATGGACTGCATAGTCAGGCTCCGAGGCATTTTCGGCGGGATAGGAGAGAACTACGGTGCCGTCCCAAGCCTCCTTAAATTCATCGGCAGGCACCTTTTCATCCACTCCCAGCGAGCGGTAGCTGACCGTGTCGCGGTCAATGCCGGTCACTATCACGAAGCCTGCCGGAGTAGAGGCGAGAAACGGCGGAGTGATCTTAGCCAACTCGCTTTTATCGCTCAACCTGTAGCCCTCGGATTTCACACCGTACTCTTCAAGCAATTTCGTGAAGCCGTAGAGGGTGTGAAACGGCATCTCGTTGAGACGTTGCGAGGTATAGCTCTCGGTGTGGGGCACACCGAGAGCCGAGAGATAATCGTTGATCAGCAGGGGTGAACGTGATTGCATGACTGTAGCTTATTACATGAACGACTGAATCTTATCGAGGAGGAACTGACCGTCCATTTCTCCGCTTTCGCGCCATACTTGCTTGCCGGCGCGATAGATGATAAATGTAGGCGTACCGGTGATTTTCTCTACGTCGGCCAGATGAGCGTTTTTGTCAATATCGAGCTGATATACGTCGACCTGTCCGGCCAGAAGTTCTTTGATCTGCTCTACTACGGGGGCCATTGCCTGACAGTGACCGCACCATGTTGCGAAAAATTCTACAAGTACCACAGGAGTGGTTTTGATAGCGTCAGTGTAGTTCATAATGATATGTTTTTTTAGTTTGTTTTCATTTTATAGATATAACAATCCGCCGGAAGCAAAGTTTTTATCCACACGCTTGACAATGCCGTGAAAAATGTGTAATTTTACAAAAAATGTAATAACGCTATGATTGACAACAAATGTCGCGGCGCGCTTGTGGGCGGAGCCGCCGGAGATGCCCTCGGTTACGAGGTGGAATTTATGAGCCTTAACGCAATCCGTCGCCGTTTCGGTGACGGTGGTATCAAGCGATATGAATATGATGCCACGGGCATGGCGCTGTTTTCTGACGACACGCAGATGACCATTTTCACCCTCGAAGGACTGATGAACTGCTATGTGAAATGTGACAAGCCTTCGGTAGCCGACTTTCTCGAAGCAATCCGCAAATCATATCTTGACTGGTATGAAACGCAATCGTCCCGGCCCAAGGCTTTGTCAGGGTCGTGGCTTTCGCATCTTCGACCGCTGTGGTCGCGACGCGCTCCCGGAATGACATGCTTGGGCGCTCTTGAAAGTTTGAAGTGCGGCTACGAGGTTCATAATAATTCCAAAGGTTGCGGCGGAGTGATGCGCGTGGCTCCCATAGGTATTTTTGCCGCGATACACCCTGAATTGCTTAGCGAAAAAGATACTGCCCGACTTGCCGGGGCAGCTGCCGAAATCACCCATTGCCACAACGCGAGCACCCTTGCTTCAGCCCTTCTTGCCCTCGTAGTGCGCCGCTGTATTTTACAGAGCGGTGAGTTTGAGGAAATAGTAAATAGGAGTCTTGATATACTCGATGAGGTATATACTGAAGCACCTAAGGCCCGCGATGATTTCAGAAAGATGATAGTCTCGGCCATGAATCTGGCCAAGAGCGATATTCCCGATGCCGATGCAATCAAGATGACAGGCGAGGGATGGGTAGGCGACGAGGCTATCGCCGTGGCTGTATATTGCGTGCTGCGACATGCCGACGATTTCGAGGCATGTATCGTTGCTGCGGTCAATCACGACGGCGACAGTGATTCCACGGGCGCCGTTGCGGGTAATATCATAGGTGCGATCGCGGGCTACGATGCTATTCCGGAGTGTTTCAAGGAGAAGCTCGAACTCGCGCCTGTACTCGTCTCGCTGGCCGATGATATGGTTGCCGATAAGGATAATGAGCGGCTCGCCGAAAGATATGTGAACCACCGCCCCGACTCAAGCGTTGAAGTTTCGTATCTCATTTAAAGAATGTCAAAACTATGGAAGAAAGAAACGAAGCTTATCAAAATATCGTCACCCGCAAGAGTATACGTCTTTACAGTGATGAACCCGTGAGTGCCGCCGATACCGATGCCCTGCTCCACGCAGGAATGAGTGCGCCTACGGGCGTCAACCGTCAGCCTTGGGAATTTATTGCTGTGGATGATGCGGCTGTTAAAGAGCGTCTGGCCGAAGCATTGCCTTACGCCAAGATGGCAGCTCACGCTCCGCTGGTAATAGTGGTGTGCGGCAACAGTGAAAGATTTCTTGAAGGCGACGATGCCACGCTGTGGGTGCAGGATGTGTCGGCCGCGTCAGAAAATATACTCCTTGCCGCTCATGCCTTGGGGCTCGGTGCCGTGTGGACCTGTCTTTATCCCCATGTTGATCGCATGAAGGCTGCGGCTGAAATACTTAATATCCCCGAGGGTGTCGTCCCGTTCAGCCTTATTCCTGTAGGTCATCCGCGCACTGAGCAGCAGAAGCCCATGGATAAATGGAAGCCTGAACGGGTACACCGTAATCAATATTGATTATTTCCCGGCCGCATGCTCGCGGCCCTGAAGAATGATTCTGACGAAAGACTCGGGGAGTCTTACGTTGTATAAGTCAAGAGCCTCGTCGAAAAGCGGGGCTATTTCTTCATCGGTAAACCCGGCTATGCCGCAACCTATGCGGGTGACGTAGAAAGTATTCTGGTCACATTCGCGGGCGTAGTCGATGAAGTCATCCACATAAGGCTTGATAGTCTCCACGCCTCCCTGCATAGTGGGGATGGCGTAGGACTGCCCTTGCGGTCCCACACCGTTTCCCCACTCTGCGCCGAAGCGTTCATAGGCTACCCGCGCGGCGCCTCCGGCATGCATACCCTGAAGGTTGCTGCCGAAGACAAATACGTCGTCGCGGTCAAGTTTGGTAATATTTTCGGGAGTGAATTTCATAATTGCATTTTGATTATCTCACTACTATCTTCTTACCGCCGCGGATATAGATACCGGGCACGGTGATGCGGTCGACGCGCATACCCTGGAGATTGTAGACGGGAACATCGGTGTCGTCAGCGTCGGTAGATATAGTCTCGATGCCGGTGACATTGTCTTGCTTGGCTACGTTGGGATTAGCGGCGTAGACCACAGCGGGGTCAAATGAAAGGTGAGGAGGCTGGTTGTAGCAGCAGTTTTGGTTCACGACCTGCACGCGATAGTTGGGGTCGTCCATCAGGTGAGGTATACGGTAGTCAGAGGTGTAGCTTGTGGCGTTGATGAGAAGCTCGAAAGTGCTTTCGTCCCATAGCACGAGCTCTTCGCGCCAGTCGCCGAGCAGGTCGCCGAGCACGCAGGGATTATACTTGGAGCTGTTGTTGAGCTTTCCTACGGTATAGTTGGTCTTGTTGACCTGAAGGCGCCAGAAACCGCCGGCTTCGGGATTCCACTTTGCGAGGCAGCTCTTGTCATAATGCTCGTCGTAGAGGTCCCCGTCCCAGTAGATGCGATTGTTCATCGAACCGCCGCCACCGGGATTCCAGCCGTCGGTGTAGCGCTCGCCGGTGAGACAGTCGTGCAGACCGGGGTCAGAACTGTGAGAATACTGCGAAGCACTCTTGGAAGAGTCGAAGTGACCTATCACGCCGCGGCCGGTATCGCCTGAGGCTGTCTGATGATAGATGAGGGTACCTGTAGCGGCATCGCGCAGGTCACAGCCGTAAGGACTGTCCTCATGCACCATGAACACCTCAAGGCCGGGACGGTCAGGGAGGAAGTCGCCGAGATGGAGAGCGTCGCCATGCTTCAGGCCGGTGCGGTAGAGAAGGCTGCCGTCGTGGTCGAGAGCTGCCGAACCGTAGACTATTTCCTGCTTGCCGTCGCCATCGCAGTCACCCACCGAAATCCAGTGGGCACCTTCGCCCCACAGGCCCTTGCCGCTCTGGGTATTGCGGCTCACCCAGCGCTCCTTGAGCGTGGTGCCGTCCCAGTCGTAAGCTGCCACAAATGCGCCCGAATAGTAGCCGCGGGCGAAGATGGGGCTGGGGTTGTGGTCATAGCCGTCGAGGTAAGCGAGGGCAGCGAGATAGCGCTCAGAACGATTCTGATTGCTGTCGCCCCAGTAGCTCTTGCCGGCTTCGTAATCAGTGTGATAGGGGATAGTGGCGAGTTCGCCGCCGGTCAGTCCGTCAAACACGGTGATGTATTCCGGACCATGATCCTGCTTGCCGCGACCGTTGAGAAGATTCTCCTCGGGGTCATCGTCGCCGAGCAATACGTAGTTGCCCTCGCCATCGATAGTACCGGGGGCTGTCTTCATCATAAATTCTCCATAGCCGTCACCGTCGAAGTCCCATGCTATGAACTGCATGGTGTGGGCGCTGGTGAAGAAATTGGGGCCCGCGTCGATGCGCCAGAGCTGAGTGCCGTCGAGCTTGTAGCAATCGAAATAAGCGGGTGAGGTGGCGCCGGTGCTTGCGGCATCTTTTTCATTGGAAGGTGACCACTTCAGGATGATTTCATACTCGCCGTCGCCGTCCATGTCGCAGTAGCTTGCATCGTTGGGCGTATAGGAAGCGCCGTCGCGGTCAGCGGGACGATTGGTGGGGATGCGGAATACCTGATTATCCCAGGTCTTGCCGCTCACCTCGGTCTCGATGAGCTGTCCTGCCGCATTGAAAGTTTCGAGGCGATAGAAGTCGTCGGCTGAGCCGCCGAGGTCATTGAAGTTGGTGCGGTCGATGATGTAGAGGCCGTCGTTGAGGAGCACATCCTGCACGTCGGCCGAGGTGCCGCGATACAGGCGATATTTCACGCCATAGCCGTCGGCCTCGCGGTGACGCCACGATACGAGGTTGCCGGTGCCCATTCCGGCGCCGGAGAGGCTGAGCGACATCAGGCCGCGGTTGAGCGGCTTGGCCTCAGGCTTCGGACCGCGATTTGTCACGGTGAAGCGCACGCTGAAATTCATCACCTCGGCATTGTCGCGGAGTATGGTGACGGTAGCCTTGCGGTTGTCGTAGCGGAGCTCGTGGGTATACCCGGCCACGGTGGTTACGTTGAAATCATCAGGCTCGCCGAAAAGTTTGGTTTTATAAGCGGCAGTCTCGCCGTTTTTAAGATTGGCCGCGAGGGGAAGCAGTTCGATAGTGGAGGGCTGGCCGAGTTTGGTGGCACCGGTGCAGGTAAACCCGGTGACAAATTGCTTGGCATCATAAATCTCCTCGTCGAGCGCACCCTTGATGGTCACGTTGCGGAAGCCTATTTCCTTGGGCGAACTGTTGTCGACGCCATTGATATTCATGATGTAGAGCGTGATCGAGAAAGGCTGTCCGTCGGCCATCACGTCGGCAAAGCTGTAATCGTGGTGGCTGTAGCCGGTAGAGTTGGACGACGTGATTTTATTGCGAAGGGGAGAGATGCCCGTAGCGACGGCAACGTCGGAAGCCGAGCCGATAGTGTAATATACATCCACCGCGCCGGCATCAGTGCCGATCTTCACGGCGTCAAACGATACGGCGGTGGGCTTGAACGAGTGACCCGCAGCGGGAGTGACGGTGAAAGTCACGCAGTGGCCGGCGGTCTTAGCCGTTACTTTGGTGGCGGGCTTCAGAGCGGTAAACGAAGGGGTGTAGTCCACGGCATCATAGCCGGTGTCGGCACCCGAGCGCGACAGAGCGCGAACCTCGCTGATTTTATCGCCGCGGGTGAAAGAGGTTGTCACGAGAGATGTTGCCGATGTGCTACCGTCGACGGTGCAAGCCTGAAGATTGTCAGGGTTGCTGAACTCCCATGTCGCGGTGACTGATTCGGCCATGACTCCGAGCGGCGCTATCATGGCCGCTATCAGAGCAAGATAAGCTTTTTTCATTGACAGGATTAGATTTAATGTTACGTTTCTTTGGTGGCAAAGGTACGAAATTACTTCAAGTTTAGCAAGTTAAAGTGAATATTTGGAGATGAGGGGCGAAAGTTGTAAATTTGCGGAAAGAAAAAAAGCAAACCATAAGCATGTACTACGTAACCAAACGCATGGAAATCGCCGGGTCTCACCGACTTAACCTTTCCTACGAGAGCCGCTGCGAAAATCTTCACGGTCACAACTGGATAGTGACCGTGTACTGCCGTGCCCGCGAGCTGAACCAAGACGGTATGGTGGTGGATTTCAAGCACGTAAAGGATAAGGTGCACGGCTATCTCGACCACGGAAATTTCAATGACCTGCTGCCTTTCAATCCCACGGCCGAAAATATCGCCCGCTGGATTGCCGATCAGATTCCTGAGTGCTACAAGGTGTCGGTGCAGGAGTCGGAGGGCAACGTGGCGATATATTGCAAGGACGATTGCGACAGCGAGTGCTTATGAAAGTCAACGAGATATTTTACTCGCTGCAAGGCGAAGGCCGCTTTACGGGTACGCCGGCCGTATTTATACGCCTGAGCGGTTGCAACCTGCGGTGTGATTTCTGTGATACTGCCCATAAAGACGGAGTGGAGATGACCGAGGAGGAAATCGCTGCCGAGGCTTCGCGCTATCCGGCCTCACATGTAGTGATTACAGGGGGCGAGCCCACGCTGCAACTCAATGATCGTCTGGTAAACCTGCTTCACGAATCGGGAAAATTTGTGCAGATAGAGACCAACGGTACCCGCAAACTCAGCGGTGAGCTCGACACTCTGCTCGACTGGGTGACGGTATCTCCTAAATATGGTAAAATTCCTGAGATACAGCGTATCGACGAACTGAAAGTTGTCTTTGACCTTGACCATATCGAATATATTGAAGCACTAAGCGAGGTGAAGACACGCAGAGATGACAATTATTTCCTTCAGCCTTGCGACCGCGATGAGGAGTTTAACGCCCGTAACCTGCCGGCTTGTATCGACTATATACTGTCGCATCCCAAGTGGCGTCTCTCGCTCCAGACCCACAAGCTCCTCGATATCCGCTGAAGTGTAAACCATCGTGGGTGATAGGTTGTTAAAAATTAAAAATACTTATTACTCATGAATATAATAGAAGCAATGAAAGAGCGCCGCTCAGTGCGCAATTTTTCCGGTGAAGCTCTCTCGGCCTCGCAGGTCGAGCTGATGAATAAAGCAATCGAAGAATCATTCAGCCCCTTTGGAGGCAAGCTGACGATACTGCTCCGCCAGTTTGACCTCAAGGAGGGTTACAAACCGAGCACCTACGGCATGATAAAAGGTGCGGTGGATTTCTTCCTCCTCGGCATAGGCGATGACGAGGTCTCGGCTCTTACGGCAGGATTTCAGTTTGAACAGGTGGTATTGAAGGCATGGCAAGCCGGGTTAGGCACATGCTGGATAGCTGCTACATTCAAGGGCTCGGATTTTGATAAAGGCATTGACTGGCCCGAGGGTGAGGAGCTGAAAATCATCTGCCCCGTGGGTGAAAGCGCCGGGTTGTCGATGCGCGAGAAGCTTGTAAGATTCACCATTGGCAGCAAGAACCGCAAGGCATTTGACGATCTCTTTTTCTACGGAGATTTCTCTCATCCCGTCCCCGCCGACAATCGCTATCGTGAAGCGCTCGAAATGCTCCGGCTCGCCCCTTCGGCTACAAATACTCAGCCCTGGCGCGCGCTGGTCGACGGTGATACTGTGCATTTCTACACCAAGACGGCGAGCCCCATCAACATACTCAACTGCGGTATAGGAATGTGTCACTTCTACGAGACCGAGCGATACTATGGTCGCGAGGGAAAATTTGAGAAACTTCCCGCTCCAGCCGCTCCCGCCGGCTGGACCTACCTCGAAAGCTTTCATTAATTAGTAATTAGCAATTAGTAATTAGTAATTTTTGGGGTTGTTGTTAAGGTCTTTAACGACCTTAAGGGCCTTAGTGACCTTACTTTTGAGCTAAAAATCTTTTAAATTTATTTTAACATTACTAAAATATTATTTACCTTTGCAGCGGAAATGCAACCCTCGGGTGGCGTTTCCGCTTAATAATTCTTATTCATCAATTTTCTAATTTCAAAAAAGATTATGAAAAAGTTTTTTGTAATGGCTATCATGGCTATCATGGCAGTTGCTGCTTCAGCTCAGGTGTATGTAGGTGGCTCACTCGGCTATACCCACACTAAGTATGACGAAGGCAACGCTGACGTATTCACTTTCGCTCCTGAAGTAGGTTACAACCTCAACTCTACCTGGGCTGTGGGTGGTTCGATCAACTATACCTGGACCAAGGATGTAAGCAACAGCTTCTACATCAACCCTTACGCTCGCTTCACTTTCTTCCACAGCGAACTCGTCAATCTCTTCGTTGACGGTGGCTTTAACCTGGGTATCGACGCTCCCAAGCACGGCGACAGCGAGACTATCTGGGGTATCGGCTTCACTCCCGGTCTTCAGCTCAACCTCAACAAGAAGTTCAGCCTCGTGTCTCACATCGGCTTCCTCGGTTACAAGGATCTCGGCGAGACCGGCGGCAAGGTTTACGGCCTCAACATCTCTAACGCTCTTACCTTCGGTTTCTACTACAACTTCTGATTCCGGAATTAAGATCTAAACGAAATAATGCGTGGCGTCAACCCTCTGAGGGGCAGGCGCCACGCAATTCTTTTCTACTATCCCGTCAAGCCTTAGGCTCCATGTGGATGGTGACGATAGTGCCGGTGCCATATTCCTGCTTGAGCTTGCGCTCGGCTGCGGTGGCCTTTTCGTGGGCTGAGCGGAGCGATTGGTTGCCGTCCATAAGCGCGTGGAGGTCTACGGCGATATTGTTGCCTATGCGGCGGGTGCGCAGTTTGTGAACTGAATCTATGCCCTCGATCGATTTCACAATTTCCACTATGCGGTTTTCCTGACTCTCGGGAAGCGACGCTTCAAGAAGTTCGTCGATACACGGCTTTATTATATCATATCCGCTCTTGACGATAAATATGCTCACGAGGATGGCCGCAATAGGGTCGAGGATGCGCATCTTCTCGCCCAGAAACATAGCTCCCGCGATACCCATGAGAGTGCCTATCGACGAAATGGCGTCGCTGCGGTGGTGCCAGGCGTTGGCCTTCACCGCCATGGAATTTAGCTTCTCGCCCCACCGCGCCGTGTAGCGGTAGAGCCACTCCTTAACCACTATGGAGACCACGGCTATGATGAGCGCTATCATTCCCGGCCGCTCCGGCATCTTGCCGTGAGCCGCGGCGATGACCTTCTCTATGCCGCCCACGCCCAGGGCAATACCCGCGCCCACGAGTATCAGGCCGATAATCAGCGTGGCCAAGGTCTCAAATTTTCCGTGGCCGTAGTCGTGACTCTTGTCACGCGGTTTGCCCGAAATCTTTACGAAAACCAGCACTATGACGTCTGACACGAAATCGCTCAGCGAGTGTACGGCGTCGGCTACCATGGCCGAACTCCTTCCCATGAATCCCGCAAGGAATTTCAACACGATAAGCACGGCATTGGCCACCGAGCCCACCAGTGTAACTTTATATATCTGCTTTTCCCTCGTTTCCATAATTATTTTTCGTAAAGATAGTGGTAATATATCAGATAAACAAATAAGAGGGGCAGTTGTTAAATTTCGGCCATGCAACGATTGATTTAAGCCGAAAAATCACTACCTTTGCAGCGCAATTCATAAAGAGTTGCCCGAAAAATGACTCATAGAAATCATCACATCCCGGTGCGCGCGGTGTGCGTAAGAAACTGGGGCTTTCTTGAAAACTGGAAGAGCACGGCCTCTATGTGAGGCGACAGGCGGACGTAGCTTCTGCCCGGCGGCAGGATGACCTGATTCCACCGCATTAGTTCTTCATTTACAATCACTTATTACATTTTTTTACAGATGAACAATCTTCGATTGCTCACAGGGCTGCTTGCCGCGGCTCTGTCGGGCGGCGGAGTGTGCGCCTACGGCCAGACTGTGGTTACGCTTGAGGAAGTGTATGAGTCGGCCGAACGCAACAGCGCTCAGCTACGCCCGTATTTCACCGCCGATGAGGTGGCTGCCAAGGAGGTGGCCGAGGCACGAAGCGCCATGCTCCCTGACATCAATGCCACACTCTCACTCAGTTACATAGGCGACGGATTCACCACCCGCCGCAATTTCAGCGACTATCAGCGCGCTCCCATCCCGCACTTCGGCAATGGCCTTGCGCTATCGGTAAATCAACCCATGTATACCGGCGGAGCTATCACTGCCGGAGTGGAAATAGCCCGCGAGAAATCTACCGCCACGCGCCTCGCCACAGAGCTGCAGCGCGATAACCTCCGACTTCAGCTCACGGGATATTATCTCGACCTTTACAAGTACACCAATCTTCGCCGAGTGGTGGAGCAGAATCTCGCTCAGGCCCGCAAGGTGCTCGACGAGATGCATGCCCGCTATGAGCAGGGCACCGTGCTCCGCAACGACATCACGCGCTATGAGCTCCTCGTGTCAAATCTCGACTTGCAGCTTATCAAGATAACCAATACACTGGAAATACTCAACCGCAACCTCGTCACCGTGGCCGGATTACCGGCAGGAATGACCGTTGTGCCTGACTCCACAATCCTCTCGCGGTCGCTGCCGGTGATGACTGAGGACGGTTGGCTCAGCGATGCCCGCACCCTCTCGCCCGCGATAGGTCTGGCACGGCAGGAGGTGACCATAAGCCGCAGCGCGCAGAAACTCGCCGGCAGCGAGCGTCTTCCCAAGGTGGGACTTCAGGCGGGATGGACCATCGACGGTCCCATACTCGTGGAAGTGCCGCCTATCAACCGCAACCTCAGCTACTGGTACGTGGGGGTAGGGGTGAGCTACAATATCTCCTCGCTTTTCAAGACCAATAAATCAGTGGCACGCAGCCTGGTGGCCACGCTCCGCGCCGAGCAGCAGCTCGATGCCGCGAAGGAGAATGTGGGTCTCGCACTTCATGCTGATTACGTGCGCTATCTCGAATCTTACGAGGAGGTAAATACTCAGGAGAAAAGCGTGGAACTTGCCCGCCGCAACTATGCTACCATCTCCACCCGCTACGCCGAGGATATGGCGCTTATTACCGATATGCTCGATGCCGCCAACTCTCAGCTTGAAGCCGAGCAGCGCCTCGTCAACGCCCGCATCGACATCATCTATTATTATTACAAACTCTTATTCACATCAGGAAAAATATGAATCACCGCACTAAAAAAATCATATCTTACGTGCTCACCATAGCAGTAATAGTAATCGCCGCCGCGTGGGTGGCAGGTAAGTTTTACCACCCCGGCAATGTGGAGTTTACTGACAATGCTCAGGTGTGCCGCCGCATAGTCCCCGTCAACAGCCGCGTGCAGGGTTATATCAAAGAAATACGCTTCAATGAATTTCAGCCTGTGAAAAAGGGCGATACGCTCGTGGTGATAGATGATGCTGACATGCGCTTGCGTGTGGCTCAGGCCCGGGCCGACTATCAGCGCGCTCTTGCCGGTCGCGACGTGGCCGGCCGCAGTGTGGGCGTGGCCTCGGCTAATGCTGCCGTGAGCGATGCGTCGGTAGCCGAGGCTAAGGTGCTCATGGAGATGGCACTGACTGACTTCAACCGTTATTCCAAGCTCCTCGAAAAGGATGCCGTTACGCGCCAGCAATATGATGCCGCCCGCACTGATTACGAGGCAAAGAAGGCCCGCTATGAGATGCTCGCGCGACAGAGAGCCGCTTCTTCGTCGGTAGTCGACGAGACACGTGGCCGCATCATGCAGAACGATGCCGGGGTGGAACTCGCCAAGGCGATGCTCGAAACAGCCGAACTCAATCTGTCATACTGCGTGATTCTCGCGCCCTGCGACGGCTTCACCTCCCGCAAGGATATTCTATCAGGCCAACTCGTGCAGCCCGGCCAAACTCTCCTCGATATCGTTGACAGCGAGGATACCTGGGTGGCGGCTAATTACAAGGAGACACAGCTCCGGCACATTCATCCCGGCAGCGAGGTGATAATCAAGGTAGATGCCGTGAAGGGTGTGGAATATCGTGGCGTGGTGGAGTCAATATCGCGCGCTACAGGTGCGTCGCTTTCAGTGCTACCGCAGGATAACTCGGCGGGCAACTTCGTGAAGGTGCGTCAGCGAGTGCCGGTGCGCATAGTATTTTCGGCCGATAATTCGGCTGAAGATATGGAGCTGCTGCGCGCGGGTATGAATGTGGAATGTGAGGTGAAATATTGATATGGCCGGCCATCATCATCAGCCTCAGGGAGCATTTGAGATCCCCGAGGTGCCCGACTTTGTGCCCCGCCGCCTCAAGCCGTGGATATTCATCTTCTTCGTGCTCATAGTGCAGTTTTCGGGCGGAGTATATCTCGCCGCGGCCACCGACATGGTGGGCACTACGGCGCTCATGCAGCAGGATATCCTTATGGCGGGCTACGCCTCGCTCATAGGTATGTCGATAAACTTTGCGGTGATGTTTCGCGTGAAATTCCGGTTTTCCACGCGGCTGCAGCTTGTGGTGTGCGGGATGGTGCTCATCGCGGCCAACTTCATCTGCGCCCATACCGCGAGCGTACCGGTGCTTGTGGTCACATGCTTCGTGGCCGGATGGTTCAGGATGCAGGCTACGTTTGCATGCAACTCCACTATCCAGCTGTGGCTCACTCCGGTGCGCGACATGGCGATATTTTTCTGCTACGTCTACATCATCGTTGACTCAGTGATACAGCTCAGCGGCATTGCCACTATCTATACGGCCTTTTTCGCTCAGTGGGAATACATGCACTTGATCATGATGGGGCTGCTCGTGGTGATGATAGTGCTGGTGCTGATACTCGTGCGACCGGCGCGCCCCCACATGTATATCCCGCTTCTGGGCATCGACTGGCTCGGGGCGGTGCTGTGGGCGGGGTTTATGATGTGCTTTACGTTTGTGTGTGTCTACGGCAACTATTTCGACTGGTGGGAAGCGCGGGAGATACGCGGCGCCACGTATCTGGGACTGGCGTGCGCGGCCATCAACCTGTGGCGCGCCACCTTCCTCCATCACCCTTACATATCGCTCCGAGCCCTTGGCAACCGCAATGTGGTTCGTGCCACGGCTGTATACCTCGTATTTTTCACGTTGCTTGCCACGGAGCACGTCTTTGAGCACAGCTACGCCGAGGCGATACTGGGTTTTGACGAGACTAATCTCATCGACCTCAACTGGTACGTGTTTTTAGGGATAGTGGCCGGGTGCTGGTTTACCTACGTCACCTTCGCCCTGCGCAAGTGGCGCTACAAGACCATGACGGCCATAGCCTTTGCCCTCGCCATAGTCTATCTGGGATATTTCTATTTCTTGATTGACTATGGGGTGGAGAAGGAGATGCTTTTCGTGCCGCTCTTTTTCCGCGGGGCGGCATCGGTGATCATCTCCATAGTGTTTCTGACGTCGATAGTCCAGAGCGGACTATCGTTTCAGGAGTTTCCCAAGGCGCTTACCGTCAACGGTTTCACCGGAGCGGTGATGGGAGCGGTGTTGGGCCCCGCCGTGGTGGGAGAGTGGCTCAGTCACACCGTGGCTAAAAATGCCTCGCTCATCAGTGCGTCCATGACCGACTTCAACCCGGCCATCGCCAATACCCCGCTCGGTAATCTATTGGGAATGGTGCAGTTGCAGGCGCTGGTGGTGTCGATGAAAGAGATCTACGGTTGGCTACTGATGATAGCTGTGATTTCATTTGTAATCATCTGCGTAAGCTACGGACCGCTGCGCCCGTGGGCCATCTTCCCCAAGTGGCGCACCATCCGCCGCATCCTTAAAGTTAGGTCATAAGTCAGAGTGATAAGGTCATAAGTCAGAGTTATAAGTGATAAGGTCATAAGTCAGAGTTATAAGTGATAAGGTCATAAGTCAGAGTGATAAGTGATAAGATATAGGGTCGGAGGGACGTCAACCTTATCACTTATCACTATGCCCTCTGACTTATTCACTATACCTTATCACTTATCACTCTGACTTTTGACCTAAAAAAAGACTGACCGCTGGTGCTCTCCACCTGCGGTCAGCAATCAAATGAAAAAACAATTCTTATTTATTCATGAATTTCTTTCCTTCACGGATGTAAACCTGTCCCGGGGTCATGCGGGTCACACGGCGGCCATAGAGGTCGTAAATCTCACCCTTGCCGGGTGCAGCATCTACGCCTATCTCAGCCACGCCGCCCATGGCAGGTACCTCTACGAGGTTAACAAATTTCTTCCACCCCTCGGTGTTGCTGTAAAGCTCCTTGGTACCTTCGGGGATATAAAGGATAGCGTTTTTGTAATCTACATCAGAGAATGCCTGTATGGCCGACGGATATACAATCTTGGAGTATACATCCTTAAGGCTGTAGCAGCCCCAGAATGCGCGATCTTCTATGCTCTCAACCGACGACGGTAAATGAATGGTTTCAAGCTTGGGGCAACCATCAAAGGCCTCTTCACCTATCGTTTTCAGCCCTTCAGGCAGCTGAAGTTCGGTAAGTCCGGTGATGGAAAAAGCCATTGAGCCTATTTCTTCAAGACATGAGGGAAACACCACGTTGTTAAGAGCCATGCAACCACTGAACATGCTCATAGGAATGGCTTTTAGATCTGCCGGGAGTTTTACATCAGTAAGGTTGTAACACATTCTGAACTGACCTCCTGAAAATTGGCTTAACGTGCACCCGTCAGGTAACTCTACTGAAGTTAACTTAGTGGTACTGAAAGCATTGTTGCCGATGAAGACAGGACCGTTGAAAGTGACCTTGGTTATACCGCTGGAAGAGAATGCATCGCTACCTATCGTCTTTAGTGAAGCGGGCAGTACCACTTCACCCGTAAATGCGGGTAAATAATGGAAAGCAGTTATGCCTATTTCTTCCAGTCCTTCGGGAAATACAAGCTGCTCCATTGCAAGCGAGGTGCAGCCGAAGAATGCTCCCGAGCCTATCTTTTTCAGCGGGGTGCTGAAGTTGACCTCCTCAAGGTTGCTGCAATACGAAGCCGCTGCCTCACCTATCTCGGTGATACCCTGGGGAAGGAGGAGCTTTTCAAGAGCGATAGACTTTACGCGATGCGATACGGGATCCATCTGCGCGTCTTGGTGATAAAAAGCATGGGCAGGTACTACATCGCCTACCGCATAGGCTTTGCTGAGGTCCATAACCTTGAGTTTGCCCTCAAAGCTTGCCTGCCACAGGGTGGCAAAGTCAGCTTCGCCTATAAGACCTCTCACTGCGATCTCGTCGATCGAGTTGAGGCGGTCGCCTATCACTTCGGCCAGCGTACCCGGCTCGGTGACTACGGCTTCAAATTTCACGGGGGTATATCCCTCGCTGTCAGCTTCGAGCGATACAGCTTCGCGATTGAGCACGGTCACGGTCATGGTAGAGCCGTCGGTCATATCCCCGCATACTTGCAGCTGTCCTACACTTGCCCATTGGCTTTCCGGTTGCGGCGTGGCCACCGAGGCCAGCACACCGGCTAAAATCAAAGCGGAAGAGAGTATAATTCTTTTCATTGCCGTGTGATTTTAAATTGGTTTGACAATTACTATGGCTAAATTATATGTTTTGGATTGCAATCTATTGCGAAATTAATACATATAATTAATAATTCCAAATAATTTGCCAAAATTTTTTAATATTTAATAAAATTATGTCGATTTCATCCTAGATTATGAAAAATTGCTGCTGCAAAGGCAGTGAGACACGTAGGCCAAAACCCCGGACGCATGAAAACCGGGATTTTGACATACGTTGGTTAAATTAAACCATTCAAAATTTAACCTTTTTTTGATCCATTACCTCATCTGCAATGGTATATGTAACAGAGTAAAGACCGGAAGGCAACCCTATTTTATCTATGGATAAGTTCACGGTTCCTTCTGTTACGATCTTTGAAATCTGTATCGAGCTATCGAAGATTGATCTGATGGTCACCGTTGCATTGGAAGGCACCGGCTTCTCAAATTCAATTATCATATTTCCCGTATTCAAGTCTGTAATACATTTAATACCTATTTCCGAGGCGAGTGACACGGTCTCCATTGCTGCCTCACCATCTTCCG
>CAYZFG010000006.1:0-23855 GCA_964477665.1 uncultured Staphylococcus sp. | reverse complement strand
ATACCTATTTCCGAGGCGAGTGACACGGTCTCCATTGCTGCCTCACCATCTTCCGTTACTGCTAATACGCGATAGCTGCTGTCGTTGAGCTTGGGAGTGACGATGATTGACTCGCCTGTACCTATGGTCTCCCCCGCAGCATTTGACCACTTATAAGAGTTGTAATCAGAGCCTGCGGCTGAAAGTTCATATTCGCCCGAACCAAGGTCAGTCACTTCTACTGCTACATTAGAGCCACCTTTTATAGCAATACCTGTCGTAGTGGAACCGGAATTAGTTCCGGGATCTGACACTGCATTTAGAGCCTGAATGGCACAAAATAATAGGAAAATTATTTTCTTCATAGTGTATGATTTTTGGGTTAATTTCATAGTACAAAGGTACTGCTAACACTATGATTATGCTAATTTTTGGCAATTTTAAATTTGTAGATTGATGAAGTTAAAGCGTTGATAATTAGTGGTTTAATTTAGTGTGAAAATTGAATAATTTGTTGACCCTTATTTTTTGCTTGTTTTTGATCGTTTTTCGGGGGGTGGCAGAGCCGGAATCAGCAAAAAATTGCATCAATTTTTCTTGGTTGCAAGGAAGTGGAGGTAGCGTTCTTGCTTGTCCTCGGGTAACTTCTTAATCAGCTCTTTTATTCGTCTCCGACGGTTATATATAGTGCCGATTTTTTCTTCTTTAATAAATAATGCAATGACAGAGTTGGAGAGTCCTAATACAGAAAACAGGAAGATTCGATAATCGGTCTCTCTTAAGTTTGGAACATCGTTGCAAAAATCTGAATACAGATTATCGTAAATTGTATCCACTTCTTTCTCCAACTTTATTAGCCTACGGCTACCTATCGAGAGCTCGTCGATCAGTTTAGTGACAACATCAGCAATACGACGTCTTGCAATTCGGGTGTCGGGGGTTTCTGTGACGATAAAACATAATTCATCGAGAAGCTGATATTTTGATGACATTAAGCTTTCGATTACGTTAAGAGGAGTAGTTATGTCTTCTTCACTTGGCTTTTCTGTATTCAGCTTCTCCAGTTTCTCAATTTCTTCTTGCTTTCGAAGTTTTTCGATTTCCTCCTGTTTGCGAAGTCTCTCAATTTCCGCTTGCTTGCGAAGTCTCTCAATTTCCTCTTGCTTTCGAAGTTTCTCGATTTCCTCCTGTTTGCGAAGCTGCTCAATATCTTCTTGTAACTGCTCGGCAAGGAATATTTTTTCTTCGATTCGCTGCTGCTGCCTATGATGCAGATATAAGGATAATATACACAATGCTGCAATTGAAATTATACCCACGCTAATTGCCGACCACAGCTTTAGCTTTGAAGCTTTCAGTTCTGACTCAACTTGATGCTTTTCTACGGTTAAGTAATCAGATAAGGAAGAAGAAAGAGTATTGCTCGCATTTTTTCGGATTTCACTATTTGTGATAGAAAGAGTGCTGTCACATGCTTTGTAGGCATTGGCGTAATCATGTCGTCGGGCGGCCAACTTATGAGTCAATTCTAATTTAGAGTGAATATCGACCTCATTATTAATATATTCCGTTAAAAGCTTGTCGGCTTCCTTAATATTTCCTAATTCTATCAGAGAATAACATAATAAGAATGAATCGAGACTTTCTGCAAAAGGGGATGTGCAGACGTCTTTCATAACAATAAGAGCGTCTTCATATTTGTCAGTTAGTACTAAATTAGTACCTTGAAGTTGCATCGCGTAAAACAAAAGCAAGGAGTCTTGATAGACCCGAGCCGAATCTACAACCTGAATTATAAGTGAATCCGATTTTTGCAATTCATGCTTATTTGAATAAGCTCTTGCATAATCGAGCAGGGCGTAGTTAATGTAAGGTTGGATGCCGCTTTTGGATATGTATTCGTATTCCTCGCGCGCATACTTAATTTCTTCGGCAGTATTATAGGTCTTATTATAGATGTCGGAGATACCACGGCAAGCCATGCCACGCCAGAAATGCAAGTCATGATCAGACGCGATTTCGCGAGCCTTAAAGAGACTGACGATTGCCGGGGCGTAGCGATTGGCGTTGTATTGCACTATACCGCGGTAATAGTGGGAGATGGCGTGGCGCACGGGGTCGGGGTGGCGGTCGTAGTAGTCGGTAGCTATGGCGATGAGCGAGTCGGAGGTAGGGGAGAGGTGGAGCTTTTCCTGAGCCTGGGTTAGGAGCATGGCATAGAGAGCCCGGTCGCGGTCGCGACTGAGGTGTGGAAGCGAGATGGAGTCGAGGATTGCGAGGGCCGAGTCGGCGTGGTGGGAGATCACGCTTTCAGCGCGCAGGAGGCGATGGTCATAACCACCCCGACTGCACGCCACGCACCACAGTGCCACGATTAATATGAGTATCTTTCTCATTCGATGCTGTAATTTGTTGCAAAGTTAATAATAAGTCAGAGTTAATATTAATTAGTGAGAGAGTTTTTTAAGTGATAAGGTATAGTGAATAAGTCATAGGTCAGAGTGATAAGTGATAAGGTATTGTGAATAAGTCATAGGTCAGAGTGATAAGTGATAAGGTATTGTGAATAAGTCATAGGTCAGAGTGATAAGTGATAAGGTATAGTGAATAAGTCAGAGGTCAGAGTGATAAGAAAGTAGGGACGTCGCTGTGCGACGTTTACAGGAAGCGCAATAAGGTATTATTCTGTTATACAACAAGTTACCGACTGTTCTTCTCCGAAACGTCGCACAGCGACGTCCCTACAATATGCTGATAATCAGCCATTTTTCCTTATTTGAACCATATTGGCTTTCCGCAGGAGGGTAACCGGTGACAGTAATGCAAATTACTTAAAATAATGCAGTATTGGGCGACGTGGCTACCACATTCCTCTTGATTTTTTGGAAAAACGGGTGATTATTCCTCTTGATTTTTTGGAAATAGCGGTCTAATTAGTTGTTTTATTGAGTATTAATCTCGAAAATTTCGGGATACTGCGATATGACGATGGAAATGTAGTGAGAAATATTGATATTATTCCTATCTTTGCAGTGAGTAGACTTACCTCTCCTGATAAAACCTGATAAATCTAAACTTGTTTATGAAACTGATCAAATACCTTATGGCCGGGGCTCTGTGTGCTGCCGCTGTGGATATGGCGGCGCGCGAAGCTACATTTGCCGACTTTTCCTATCGCGGCGAAGACCCCCATTATGCCCCCGAATATCTCGACGGTGAGGGCGCGTTTTTCAACCCCGTAATCAGCGGTTGGGCTTCTGACCCGTCGGTGGTGAGAGTGGGCGATGACTACTGGCTCGTCACCTCCACATTCGGTTTCTTTCCCGGTGTGCCGCTCTATCACTCCACTGACCTTGCCAACTGGGAGCACGTGGGCAACATACTCTCGCGCAAGTCGCAGCTGCCGTGGCTCGAAGGACTGTCGCTGGGCAAGGGCGGTATCTATGCCGCGTCGATCAATTACGATCCCCGCCACAAGAAGTATTACATGGTGACCACCTGCGTCACTCCCGAGGGCTCGATAAACTTCTACGTGACGGCCGACGACCCTATGGGCGAGTGGAGCGACCCTGTGGTACTGGAGAAGGTTGACGGCATTGATCCGTCATTTTTCTTCGACGAAGACGGGCGCGCTTACATAGTGCATAAGGCCGACGAGCACAGTCCCGTGAAGTGGAGCAACTATCGCGCTCTCGCCATCATAGAATTTGACCCCGCTACGGGACAGACCGTAGGCGAGCCGGTGAAATTCCGCGAGCAGGGCGTGGGGCCCGAAGAGAAACTTGAGCGCAACGAGGGCGCGCATATCTATAAGGTCGATGGAAAATATTACCTCCTTGCCGCCGAGGGTGGCACCGGTACGCTTCACTCTGAGGTGTGCTATAAAGCCGACTCCGTGATGGGGCCTTATCAGCGCTGGAGCCGCGGTCCTATGCTCACCCAGCGCACCCTTAAGCCCAACCGCACCAATCCCACCACCTGCACCGGGCATGCCGACCTCGTCACTACCCCCGAGGGTGACTGGTATGCGGTATTTCTCGGATGCCGCCCCTGGCGCAATGATACCGAGCAGCTTGGCCGCGAGACTTTCCTGATGCCGGTGAAATGGAGTGCCGACGGTTTTCCTTATATCACACAGACCCTTGATACGATTCCGCGCGTGATGTACCGCGAGGGCGTGAAGTCGGCGACCGTGCAGACCGGCAACGCCACACTGCGATATGACTTCAAGACGGCCGCTCCTGACCACACCTGGCTCTCGCTGTGGGGCCCGGCCGACGAATTCATGCACACCACTCCCGACGGTCTTGCCGTAGAGCTCGCCCCCGTGGATACACATTCGGGCAAGACGCCTGCGTTCATAGGCCGCCGCATACAGAATCACGACTTCACCCTCACAACCACCGTCACCCTTGATAAAGACGCGCGCGCCGGTGATGCCGCCGGACTTCTCATAGTGAAAAATGAAAAGCGCCAGCTCTTCCTTGCCGTAACCCCCTCAGGTGTAGAACTGATGCGGCCCTCGGGAGCGGTAGACGCCCGCGCCGATGCCAAGACACTCGGCCGCCCCGTGGAACTGATGGCAAAGTGCAGCGACGGTAAGTATCAATTCTACTACTCCCTCACCCCCGGCAGCGACAAGTGGCAGCCGATAGGCGAGGCGGTGGATGCGTCGATAGTATCTTCTTCACAAGGCGGATTCACCGGCACCGTAGCCGGAATCTACGCCACCTCGGCAAAGTTCTGATAAAGCATGACAGGCGCGTTTTCGGGTTAGGACGCGGTAACATCCAATTTATAGGAAAAGGATATTTCCGTGGAGCGCACATACTGCATAGCGAGGGAGCATTCTTTTGGCGAAGCCATGCGCCCCGGCGGGGCGGGATCTCCACAACCGCGGGTGCTTGCCACCCGTGGAACGGTCGTGCACTGTATCTCAGCCCCGGAGTGGGCTGAACCGAGGCGTTTCGGTGCAACCACTCCGTGGTTGGTATGGCTTTGGGGGTATATCCACGGGTGGCAAGCACCCGCGGTTGAGAAGATGGCTGCCCGTCCCGGGCGCAATGGCTACGCAATAATCGCTTTGCCTTAAGATCGATAAGCTATTTTCAGTCTGTCATAAAGTTACCAATCATCCCGCTTGAGAACATCGCTTTGCAACTATGCTTTACCCACAAATGAAATGTCTAAAAGGCGCCCGTAGGTCGCCGATTTACTAGTAGCCGCGGCCACCGTAGCCTTGCGGAGGTGTCCGCGGTATAAATGCATATAGCTGAAGGCGCCCGCAAGGTCGCCGATTGTAGCTGCTCGGCACGGCTCTTTAATCGGCGGCCTTCGGACGCCATTGATTTTATTATCAACACGTTCCCCGAACGCCTACGCTGAGCTCCGGCGGTCGGGGCTACTAGTAATTCGGCGACCTACGGGCGCCTTTTAGATCACGAAATAACGTCTGGTAGTTCCCACTTGTGGGTAAAGAATAGTCGCTTTGCAACGTCCCTACAACAGTGGTGCTGAATTATGAGTAAAGTGACGTTCGTTCAGGCGTAATTACTTCATCGCGTCGAGGGCGGTGCGGGCGATTTGCGCCGGGGTCAGGCCGCAACGCTGCTGAAGCTTGGTGTAGTCGTAGCGGTTGAGGAACTCCTTGGGGAGGCCGAGATTGATTACCTTCACGGGAGCTTCACCTAAATACGACGCAACTTTCTGGCCGAAGCCACCGTCGATTATGCCGTCCTCAGCCGTGATTACCACGCGGTAATCCTTGAGCGAGTCGAGCGTGGCGGTGTCGAGCGTAGAGAGGTTGCGGGGATTGATGAGCGTGACATTCACACCATCCTTGGCGAGAATATCGGCAGCCTGAGCCATGAAGCCATACATCAATCCTGCGCCTAAGAGAGCCACATCCTTACCCTGACGCACGATCTCATACTCGGGTCGCGCGTAATCGTCGAGCAACTTGATATCGGGATTAGATACGGCCACAGCGCCGGGCGTGCGCACCACTACGGGGAGTTCAGTCTGCTTTATCGACCAGTCCAGCATCGCCTCAAATTCCTCCTTGCAAGTAGGGGCGAGGAAAAGCAGCCCGGGGATGTTGGAGAGAAGCGAGATGTCAAAAAATCCGAGGTGAGTCTCATCGTTCATGCCGAACATAGAGCCGTAGAAAGTCACAAATGTAGCCGGCTGATGATTAAGTGCGATGTCTTGGCTAAACTGGTCGTAGGCCCTCTGGAGGAAGCTGCTGACGAAGCCGGCCACAGGTCGCATACCGCCCTTGGCAAGTCCGCTCGCAAGGTCTACTGCAGCCTGCTCGGCGATACCCACGTCGACAAACTGACGGCCCGCCTCGCGACGACGCTCCTTGTCAAAACCGAGCACACCCGGAGTGCCGGCAGTGATAGTTACCACCTTATCGTTTTCCTTCATGCGGCGCAACATGCCGCGGGCAAAAAGTTCGTCGTAGGTCTCAGGCTCATTCTGCGGCGCATCCTCGTGGAGAGGGGCTCCGGTCTTGAGGTCAAACGGCCCGGAGAAATGATACGTCTCCTTGTCGCTCTCGGCCACGGGCAGACCCATACCTTTCATAGTGTTGATGTGCACCACTACAGGGTGGTCGATATCCTTCACGGCGCGAAACATCTCGATGAGGCTTGCCAGGTCATTGCCGTAATGCACGTAGCGATAGCCGTAGCCCATGGCGCGGAAGAGATTAGGTTCGGCGGTGCCGTTGGAATTGCGGAGCAAGCGGAGGTCAGCGTAAATGCCGCCGTGATTTTCGGCAATACTCATCTGATTATCGTTGACCACCACGATGAAATTAGAGCCGAGCGTAGCGCCGTAGTCGAGACCCTCGAAAGCCACGCCGCCGCTGAGCGAACCGTCGCCTATCACGGCCACCACATTCTCCTTGCCGCCCTTCAGGTCACGCGCCTTGGCCAGACCGGCGGCAAGAGCTACGGCCGACGAAGTGTGGCCGAGCGAATAGAGGTCATACTCGCTCTCGGCGGGATTAGTGTAACCGGTCACATCGTCGTAGTGAGCAGGGTCGGTAAACGCCTGCATACGGCCTGTAATCATCTTGTGAGGATACGTCTGATGCGACACGTCAAAGACTATCTTATCCTCAGGCGTGTCAAAAACATAGTGAAGCGCAATCACGGCCTCGACCATGCCGAGGTTAGGCCCCACGTGGCCGCCGTGCACCGAGAGTTTGTCGATAAGCGCGGCACGCATCTCGGCCGCAAGCTGTTTCAGCTCCGGCAGCGACATCTTGCGTATATCGGCCGGAGACTTGATTTCGTTGAGATCTATATCATTCATAGTCATGTAAATTATTTTCTATACTTACATAACGCAGAAAGTGCCGAGTATGTTTTTACCAAATTTCCGGTAAAACGTACCCAAAATAACATGCCCGCCACCGGATGACCGGCAGCGGGCACTGTCAAAAGCAGTGATATATTAAGCGTTAAGGATGCTCTCGGGGAGGATGGGCATCGCGCCCTTCTTGGTGCATACGAAAGCCGAGGTCTCGACAGCGATGCGGTGAGCTTCAGCCACGCTCTTGCCCTTGAGGATGCTGGCGATGAAAGCAGCGGTAAACGAGTCGCCGGCGCCCACGGTGTCAGCCACTTCCACCATGGGAGTGGGCTGGAACGATACGTGGCCGGGAGTGAACACGTAGCTGCCGTTGATACCGCAGGTGAGGATGAGCATCTTGAGATTATATTTGCCCAGAAGAATCCAGCACTTGTCCTGAAGGTCGATACCGGGATAGCCAAACATGCGGCTTACGATCACGAGCTCCTCATCGTTGATTTTGAGGATGTTGCAGCGATTCATCGACTCGCAGAGGATTTCCTTGGTGTAGAAACCCTGGCGGAGGTTCACGTCAAATACCACGAGCGACTCGGGAGTCTGGGGCATCACGTCGAGAAACTTCTCGATAGTGTTGCGCGACACCACATTGCGCTGCGCCAGCGAGCCGAAGCACACGGCCTTGGTATTGCGGGCCATCTCTTCGAGATCGGCGGTGAAAGGAATATTGTCCCAAGCCACATTTTCCTTGATGTCATACTGAGGAATACCGGCGGCATCGATCTCCACCTGTACGGTACCGGTGGGGTAGGGCACTACGGCGATGTGCTGGTTGAGACCCTTGGAGACGAAATTTTCCACGATTTCCTTGCCGAGCGCATCATCGCCCACGGCGCTTACCACGCAGCCTGGGAGGCCGAACTGCGACACGTGATATGCAAAGTTGGCGGGAGCGCCACCTATTTTCTTACCTTCGGGGAGAACGTCCCAAAGGGCTTCACCCATACCGATTACTAAGTCTTTCATTTTATGTTTAGTTTTAAGTTTGATTATGCGTTGATTGATTTGATTTTAGTAGTGTAGTAGAGCAGATAGAGCACGCCCACGGTCATTACCGCTACAGCGCCGGCCACGCCCACTGCATCCTGAGCAAAGCCCATGCACAAAGGGAACACCGTACCGCCGAAGAGGCCCATGATCATAAGGCCCGACACTTCATTTTTCTCGCGGGGCTGACGGTTGAGAGCCTGAGCGAAAACCACGCTGAAGATATTGGAGTTGCCGAAGCCTATGCAAGCTATCGAGGCAAGTACCATACTCTGCGAAGGAGCGAAGAATAGACCTATCATGCCGAGTAACATACACAACACGCTGAAAGCGAAAAATGTTTTGGCAGGAATCTTGGCGAGGAGATAAGAGCCGAGCAGGCACCCGCCGGTGCGGAAGTAGAAGTAGATCTGAGTGCCTATCACGGCCTCTTCTACCGTAAGGCCAAACTTCTCGTTGAGAATCTGCGGAGCGAAAGTATTGGTGCCCACGTCGATACCCACGTGGCACATGATGCCGAGGAAGCAGAGCAGCACGAAAGGAATCTGAAGCAGCACGATACATTCCTTGAAGCCCGTCACCTTATCGGGTCGTTCCTCCTCGATGGGAGTGGCGCCGAGAGCGGCGATGGAGAGCAGGCTCACAGCGGCGAAGATGGGGAAGAGTACGCGCCAGCCAAGGCCGAAGGTGGGCATCAGCGCCGCAGCTCCCCAGGCCATGAGATAGGGGGCGAGAAGCGAGGCGAGAGCCTTTACAAACTGGCCGAAGGTGAGCGTAGAAGCCAGGCGAGCCGGATTGATGAGACCCGATACGAGCGGGTTGAGCGACGTCTGCATCACCGCGTTACCGATGCCGAGGAGCGAGAATGCTACCAGCATGGTGTAGTAGCCGGTGTGGAACATGGGGATGATGAGCGACACAAGAGTGAGCAGCAGCGAGAGGAGCACGGTCTTCTTGCGGCCTATCTTGTTCATGAGGATACCGGTGGGTACCGAGAAAATCAGAAACCAGAAGAACACGAGCGAGGGGATGAAACCGGCCTGAGCGCCTGAAAGCCCCAGGTCAGCCTTTACGAAATTGGTGGCTGATCCTACGAGGTCTACGAAACCCATGGCAAAGAAGCATAGCATCACGGGTATAATCTGGACTACAAATGACTTGCGGTCAGATGCGATGGACTGTGGCATAGTGCTTGGATGTTAAGAGGGTTATCAGTTGTTTTTGAGAGAATACACGCGGAAGTCAGTCATGCGGGCCTTGCCGCCGAAGCTCTTGATTTCGAGCGATGAATAGGGCTCGGTGGGGAACACGAGATTGGTCATCACGAAGCGGCCGTCGTTGCCGAAGAGCTCGATGCTTGAGCGGTCGATGAATATGCGCAGAGCGATCTTACCGTCGACTTCAAATGTGGGAGCCACTGTCACTGCGGGGAACGCGTCGCTGAAACTTACGTCACCGCTGTTGCGGCGGTCGAAGCTGAAGGTGCGGGCCTCGCGGTTGTAAGTGAGCGTGACGGTATTGCCGGCCTTATTAGAGAGCACGAGCGAGAGCGAGTCGGCCTGCTGGGCATCGAAGTTGGCTACGATTTCACATATACCGTCGTTGGCGGCGGGGAGAGCGTAGCGGAGACCTTTGCTCGACACGGTAGCTTTGTTGACGCTTGCCACGGCGCGGTCGCGCAGAGCGAGCACCTCGGGAGAGGGAGCGCTTGAAGCGTAGATATTACCGTCAGGGGCGGTGAAGAGAGCGAGATCGCGGGGAAGAGTGTTGGCGCTGCGGAACTGCGTGGTGGGCACCTCGGCGGCATACTCCCAGTTGCTCATCCATCCTATTACGGTGCGACGGTTTTCGGGGGCATTGCTCCAGCTTACGAGCGCGTAATTATCCTTACCGTAATCGAGCCACTTGGTGTCGATCTTACCCGAGGCATCGGTATCAGCAGTGAAAGTCTTGCCATCCCAGTCGCCCACGAAATACTGCACGGCCGAGCCGCCGAAAGGACCGCCGGGGTTGATGTTGCATATCAGCACCCACTTCTGCTTGTCAGTGCCGTCGACGGGGAGGGGGAAGAGGTCAGGACATTCCCATACACCGTCCTGCGCACCTTCGCCTTTACCGAAAGAGCTCTGTAGTGTCCACGTCTTGAGGTCAGGTGAGGTGAAGAAAAGCATCTCGTGGTCAAGAGCATGGGCGAGAGCGAGATTCCACTCGCCGGTAGCCTCGTTCCAGAAGAAATTGGGGTCGCGAGCCTCTGATTCGAGGGTGATGATGGGGTTGGAAGCAAGGGGAGTGAACGTGATACCGTCGTCAGTGCTGTAAGCGAGGCTCTGCATCTGGCTTGTGCCGGCAGAGGTGTACAGAGCCACCACGGCATCTTCGCCGAAACCGGCGGTATTATTATGGTCAACCACGCTGCTGCCGCTGAATATGGCGCCTATGCCGTCGGGGCGGATAGCTACGGGCTCATGCTTCCAGTTGACGAGGTCGGTCGACGAGGAGTGTCCCCATGTCATGTTCTGCCACTTGGAGCCGTAAGGATTCCACTGATAATAGAGATGCCATACGCCGTCTTTGTAAAACATACCGTTGGGGTCGTTCATCCAGCCATACTGAGGAGTGTGGTGGTATACGGGGCGATACTTCAGTTCGGTATCGGTGAGATCTACCGTATCGGTCAGAGTGATGTTTTTCCAGCACACGTCGCCCTTGGCTTCCCTTACCGAGCTGCGGCTCTGGGGAGTGACCACGTCGAGCACCACATTCTTGCCCTCGTAGGGCGAGAGATCGTAGGGCACGGTGAAATCGGTGCGAGTGCGGGCGAGACGCACGTAGATAGTCTCGGCGATCTTACCGTCGACGAGCACATTGATTTTGGCGTCATCATTGCTCTCCTGCACGGGGAGAAGCAGATAACGACCGTCGCCTGTCACGCGCACGAGGGTGTTGTTGACTCCGAGGTGATTAACCTCGACCCCGTCAGCGGCGCTCATGGAAAGCGCCGACAGCGAAGCGGCTGCACACATCATGAATTTTCTTAAATGGTATTTCATAAGTTATATCTTAATTTTCATGTTTAGAATAATCTGTAAAATAATACGTACCTTAATAACAATCTTTTTTACCTTTGAAATCGTATCTTACCTAACCAAATGTACCTAAAATCTTTTCTGACCGGAGGGATGGAATTTCAGTGATGATTTAAGGATTTACCTCCGTGAAATTTTCTATTGCAAAACTACATTGCCGGTGAGGAAAAACGTATTAATTTTTTTGCTAATAGTATGAAATATGTTGCATACGATAAAAAATTATACTTTATGCACGCTTTTTCATAGTTATTTCTTATTTTTGCAGCGCCTAATCTCTGATACCTCAATGAAACTGAAGAAAACCATATACAGATTACTGTCAGTGCTGACCGCCGCCATAGTAGTCACATTATGCACCGCAGGGTGCAACCGCACCCCCGTGTACCGCATAGGAGTGTCGCAGTGCAGTCAGGATGACTGGCGCATGAAACTCAATGATGAAATCAACCGCGAGATAATGCTTCATGACGATGCCGTGGTGGAGATACGCTCGGCCGACGACAGCAACGAGAAGCAGATCGAGGATATAAAGTATTTTGCCGACAACGGATTTGACATCATCATCGTGTCGCCCAACGAGGCTCAGGCGCTCACTCCCGTGATAGAGGAAGTCTACAATAAAGGCATCCCTGTAATAATCTTTGACCGCAATATTATAGGCGACAGCTACACTGCCCGCTTGGGAGCCGATGACTACTCGATAGGACGCTCAGCCGCCCATTATGCTTTGTCAATCACTCCCTCGCGACCTAAGGCTCTTGAAATCTACGGACGTCGCGGCGCCACTCCGGCTGAAAACCGCCACGGAGGTTTTACCGATGAGTTTGCAGCCAACGGTGGTACCGTACTCGCCAGCGAGACAGCCAACTGGAGCATGGAGCGAGCCTCAGTGCTTACCGACTCGCTGCTGAGACTCTATCCCGATGTCGACCTCATCTTCGCTCACAATGACCGCATGGCCATAGGTGCTTCAATGGCCGCCCGCAAGAGCGGTCGCGACAATATCAAGATAATAGGCGTGGATGCCGCCACCACTATAGGTATTCAAGCCGTGGCCGACAGCATTATCGACGCCACATTCCTTTATCCTACCGAGGGGCACCGTATCATCCGCACCGCGTATGCCATACTGAAAGGGGAGCCTTATCAGCGCGAGACCATCCTCCCATCGGCCTCAGCCGTTGACCTGAGCAATGCCGATATTCTCCTTGTGCAGAACGAAGCGCTTAAGGATGAGACCGAGAAGATGAGCATCCTTAAAGAAAAAGTGGACACCTACTGGAGCCGCTACTCTACGCAGACTAATCTTACCTATGCCTGCGTGGCTATCATACTGCTTCTCTTTGTGCTGGTGTTTCTGGTGCTCCGTGCCTTCTGGGAAAACAAGAAGCACCGCGCCATCCTCGAAGAGCAGAACCGTGAGCTCGAAGAGCAGCGCGACCGCCAGCGCGAGCTCAATGAAAAACTTGAAGAGGCCACGCAATCCAAACTCATGTTTTTCACCAACGTATCTCATGACCTGCGCACTCCGCTTACCCTTATATCAGAACCCGTAGCTCAGCTTGCCGGTGCCGATAATCTTACCGCCGAGCAACATTCCATGATAAAGATTGCCGATAAGAACGTGCGCATCCTCCGCCGCCTCATCAATCAGATACTCGATTTCCGCAAGTATGAAAACGGCAAGACTTCGCTCGCGCTTTCAGAGGTTGACCTGGGTAAGGCGATAGGAGAGTGGATGGAATCGTTTCAGGCTCTTGCCCGCCGCCGTAACCTCAAGCTCACGGCCGACATCATGCCTGCGCCCACGGCTCCTACGCTCGCGGTGGACATCGAAAAGATGGAGCGGGTATTTTTCAACCTGCTTTCCAATGCCTTCAAGTATACGCCTGACAATGGCTCGATACATGTAATATATAAGGTAGCCGACGGTAAAGCTACTATCTCAGTGGCCGATACAGGCGCGGGAATAAGCGAGCGCGATCTCGGCAATATCTTTGACCGCTTCTATCAGGTGGAACGCATCCACCCCAACGGGTCGGGTATCGGTCTGTCGCTCACCAAGGCCTTTGTGGAGCTTCACGGTGGCAGCATCGACGTGGAGAGCACACTGAGAAAGGGCTCGGTGTTTACCGTCACGTTGCCTGTGACACACGTTGAGGTATCGGCCGACGACAAGATTCCCACCATCTCGCAAGCCGACGTTGAGGCCGAGCTTGAAGTAATCGAGACCGAGAAAGAGTTTGGCGACGATAAGCCCCTTCTTCTCGTCATCGACGATAATAAAGATATACAGCAACTTATCTCCGGTCTGCTCTCCGATCGTTTCAACGTCATCACCGCATCTGACGGCAGCGAAGGCTTGCGCCGCGCGGTAAAGTATGTGCCTGACCTGATAATATGCGACGTGATGATGCCGGTGATGGACGGACTCGAATGTTGCCGTCGACTCAAGGCTGAGGTGACTACCTCCCATATCCCCGTGCTTATGCTTACGGCATGCTCTATGGACGAGCAGCGCGTGCAGGGCTACGAGAGCGGGGCCGACGGCTATCTGTCAAAACCCTTCTCGGGCGATGTGCTCGCCGCCCGCTGCGCCTCGCTCGTGGAAAACCGCAAGCGCATCCGCGACCTCTGGAAAGGGCAGGGGAGTGCCGAGGAGATGCCTAAGCCTGAATCAAAGGAGAGCAAACCCGCCCCCAAGGCCGACCTCGACAATGACTTCTACCGCCGATTCCTCGAAATATTCAACGCCCAGATGGGTAACTCCGAACTGTCAGTCGACTCCCTCGCGTTGAATATGGGTCTGGAGCGCACGCAATTCTACCGCAAGATCAAGGCCCTGACCAACTATTCACCCGTAGAGCTCATCAAGAACCTGCGCCTGAAGCATGGGCGCCATCTGCTCAAGACCACCGAGCGCTCGATAAGCGAGATTGCCTACGACATAGGATTCTCCACTCCCGCCTACTTCACCCGCTGCTATCGCGAGTGCTTCGGCGAGACACCATCTGAAACCCGTACAAAACTTACAGCATAAGATAGTAGTAATTCTTTTCATAGCACTTTTTCAGCGCATCGTCGACGAGAGTCACCGATGCGTTTTTTTTAATATAGTAGCCGGGAGGTGACATGACGTGATGATAAAAATGTTGCAAAGTATATTAAAAATTGTTCAACGCTCGATTTTTATTATCCGATTCAACATTACTGATAGGTATAGCGTGGCTCAGGCAGTAATTTTGAGGCCAGAAACTTACTAATTATTTCAAATAACATGAAAAGATCAATTCTCAGTGCAATCTTGCTATTGGTAATGGCAATATTCGCGCAGGCACAGAACATCACTGTGCAAGGAACGGTGCTTTCCAAGACCGACGATGAGCCGCTGATAGGCGCATCGGTTATCTGTGAATCCACCAAGACCGCTTCCGCAACCGACATCGACGGTAATTTCTCCATCTCCGTTCCTGCCGGCGCACCTCTTACCTTTACTTATGTTGGTTACAAGGCAGTGACCGAGCCCGCCAAAGCCAACATGACTGTTTACCTTGAAGAAGATACCGAACTTCTCGATGAGGTCGTGGTAGTAGGTTACCAGACCGTACGCAAGGCTGACCTTACCGGCGCCGTTGCGGTAATGAACATGAAGGAGCCCCTCAGCGAAAACTCCGGTAACATCATGAACTCTATGGCCGGCAAGCTTCCCGGTGTAAACGTGGTGCCCGACGCTGCCCCCGGTGGAGTAGGTTCGATACGCGTGCGTGGTATGTCGACCGCCAACTCAAGCAACGACCCTCTCTACATCATCGACGGTGTCCCCACTGACAATATCAACTGTATCAACCCCGGCGATATCGAGACCCTTCAGGTACTGAAGGATGCCGCTTCGGCTTCTATCTACGGTTCGCGCGCTGCCAACGGTGTAGTGATCATCACCACCAAGCATGGCAAGGGTGATCGTCTCTCGGTCAACGTCAACTACGCTCTCTCGGCTCAGACTATCGCCAAGCGTTACCACGTGATGAACGCTGAAGAGTGGGGTCAGGCTTACTGGATGGCCGCCCGCAACTCAGGCGTCGAGAATCCCTCTCATATTCTCTACGGTGACGGCCCCGTGCCCGTGCTCCAGCAGTTCTGCGACGGCAATACCAACTTCCCCACCGCCAACACTGACTGGCAGGATCAGGTATACCGCACCGCTTGGACCAACAATCTTACCGCTACCGTATCAAACAACTCTGAAAAGGGCTCGGTGCTCTTCTCGGCCAACTACATCAACCAGGACGGTAACATCAACGATACTTACTACGAGCGCTTCTCAGCCCGTATCAACTCCCGCTTCAACATCAGCAAATACGTAGGCGTAGGTGAAAACCTCATGATTGCCCGCTGGAACCAGCACGGTACTGACGTAGCCGGTGACCGCGGTATCCCCTTCACCGCCCTGTCACAGATGCCCGCTCTTCCCGTGCGCGGCCTCAACGGTGAGTGGGCTAACCCCATGACCCTCATCAAGTCAGACCTCGCCAACCCCGTGCAGCAGATCTCCAACGGTGCCGACAATACTTCCGACTCATGGCGTATACTCGGTAACGCTTACCTCGAAGTATATCCCGTAGACGGTCTTACCCTCAAGACCAACATCGGTATCGAGCACTCGCAGTACTTCAACCGCGACCTCGGCCGCCGCATAAACCCCAACGACGAAAACTCAGTGACTGTAAATTACGGTCAAGGCGACACCTGGACCTGGACCAACACCGCTGCCTACAACAAGACCTTCGCCGAGAAGCATCACCTCTCGCTCCTCTTCGGTACTGAGGCTATCGGCTACACTTTCAAGGGTCTCATGGGCTCGCGCAAGGATTATGCGTTTGAAAACGCTGACTATATGCAGATCGACGCCGGTACAGGTTACCGCGACAACGGTGGCAATATGTCGCAGTGGTCAGTATTCTCACTCTTCGGCAAGGCCGACTATAACTACGCTGACCGCTACTTAGCTTCGTTCACCATCCGTCGCGACGAAAACTCCCGCTTTGCAAAGGGTCACCGCTCGGGCGTGTTCCCCGCATTCTCTCTCGCATGGCGTCCCACTCAGGAAGACTTCTTCCCCCACAATCACGTGCTTACCGACATGAAGATCCGCTACTCTTGGGGTCAGAACGGTAACGCCAACATCGATCAGCTCTATCCCGCTTACTCTT
Source organism: uncultured Staphylococcus sp. (assembly GCA_964477665.1). Lineage (GTDB taxonomy): Bacteria > Bacteroidota > Bacteroidia > Bacteroidales > Muribaculaceae > Duncaniella. The sequence continues at coordinate 7,210 of CAYZFG010000006.1, read as the reverse complement.
CTTATATCTTCAACACCGGCAACGGTGCTTACGACATCTCCGGTACCAACTCTTCTACCACCGCCGGTATCACTCTGGCCGCTACAGGTAACCCCGAGCTGAAATGGGAGACTACTACCCAGAACAATATCGGTATCGACTTCCAGTTCCTCGGCGGTGCCCTCAACCTCTCGGCTGACTACTACATCAAGAAGACCACCAACATGCTCACCATCCCGCCGGCCCTCGACGTAGCAGGTGAAAATGCCGCTATCTGGCTCAACACCGGTTCGATGCGCAACAACGGTTGGGAAGTAACCCTCTCTTACAACTCGCCCCAGTACGGCGACTTCTCTTGGAGCGGTTCAGTCAACCTCTCGCAGTACAAGAATAAGCTCCTCGTGCTCAACAACCGTCAAGAATTCATCGGCGGTAACGAGCGTCTCGTTCCAGGCAAGCCCATGGGTATCTACTACGGCTATGTATGCGACGGTATCTTCCAGTCAGAGCAGCAGGTTGCTGACCACGCTTTCCAGCAGGGTGCAGCTGCAGGCCGCCTCATCTACCGCGACCTCAACGGCGACGGTGAAATCTCTGATGCTGACCGCTGCTACATCGGCGACCCCAATCCCGACTTGTCGATGGGTATCAACCTTATGTTTAAGTACAAAGCTTTCTCGCTCGATATGTTCTTCGCCGGTGACTTCGGCTTCGATATCCAGAACATGATGAAGGGTCAGCTCTACTCATTCGGTCGCGCCAATACCAATACCAACCACGCTGCCGGTATCCTCAACGCCTGGACTCCCCAGAACACTAATACCGACGTGCCTGCCCTCTCGCTCACCGACGCCAACAACGAGGCTCGCTTCTCTACCTACTACGTAGAAGACGGTTCTTACATGAAGATGAAGTACATCAAGCTTACTTACACTCTTCCCCAGCACATCACCAAGAAGTTTGCTTGCGAGAACCTCAATATCTTCGGCCAGGTTGAAAACGTATTCACCATGACCAAGTACTCGGGTCTTGATCCTGAGATCCTCCCCGGTCTCTACGGTGCACGTGTCGACAACGGTGCTTACCCCCGTCCCCGCACATTTACCCTCGGTATCAACCTCCAGTTCTAATCCCAATTACAGAAATTCACAATGAAAAGCTTAAAGAATATAGCAAAATCCGTGCTCTGCGGTGCTACCGTTTTCTCAATGGCACTGGCTACCACCTCTTGCGAGGATCTGCTTGATACCAAGCCTCAGGGTACGTTCTCTTCGGAAAACATCGGCGACGAAGAGGCAAACGACCTCATCACTTCTGCCTACGCTTCGCTCCTGACTCACTATTTTGAAAACAATGAGTCATTTGCCGGCCCTATCAACAATTGGGTATTCGACATCCGCTCTGACGACGCTCAGAAGGGTGGCGGTGAACTCGGCTACGAAGTGTACATGCACGAGTTCTCTATCGGCAACGTGCAGAGCGATAACCCCATCCTCAACTTCAAGTGGCGCAACAACTACTACTCCATCTCGCGTTGCAACAGCGCTATCCGCGCTCTCCTTTCATCAGATAACCTCGATGAAGATACCCGCAAGGCTCAGATAGCCGAGATGAAGACTCTGCGCGCTTACTACTACTTCGACCTTCTCCGCATCTTCAAGAAGTTCCCTTACTTTGACGAGACAGTGCTCGACCCCTCAAGCGTCAGCGCAAGCGAGTATACCCGCGACGAGATTACCGGTTTCATCGTGAAGGATCTCAAGGATGCTTACCGTGACAATGTGGAAACTCAGAGCGAGCCCGGCCGCTTCAACCGCTATGTGGCTGCTGCCGTCCTCGCCCGCGTGGCTCTCTTTATCTCTGATTTCCCCATGGCTGAGGAATATGCCGGTTACGTGATCGATAGCCACAAATACCAGCTTTACCCCAACTTCCTCGATATGTCGAAGCCCGAGATGAACAATCAGTATGAGTCAGTGATGGCCGTACAGTTCTCTTCGGCCAACCAGCCCAATCAGTTTAATTTCAGCAACTGTCTTAACTGTACCGTATCTGATGGCGATCTCTATGGCAACGGTGACGACTTCTATCTCGGTTCGCAGGACCTCGTCAACGCTTTCCGCACTGACGCCAACGGCCTTCCTTATCTAGATGCTTCGCAGGCTCCCGCCGACAATCTTGACCGCGCCGACTATCCCGGCAACGTCGATCCCCGTGTCGACTTCACTTTCGGTCGTATCGGTATGCCCTGGCGCTCTCACATGTATAATGAAAAGTGGTGCCGCAACCTCCAGAACTATAGCCAGTACTCAGGCAAGAAGCCTTGGCCCTCTCCTGAATCGCCTTACGTCACTGTAGGTATTGTGCCCTGGGGCGCTAACTCGCTCAACTATATCATCGTGCGTTATGCCGACGTACTTCTCATGAAGGCTGAGGCTCTCATCGAGCAGAATAAGAATCTTGAGGAAGCCCGCGGTTATATCAACGATGTCCGTGCCAAGGCTGCCCGCTCGGTAGATCCTTCTTACACTCCCGTGGATGTTGATCCCATGGTGGCCAACTATATGGTAAGCGAGTATCCCGCATCAGGCTGGAATCAGGACTATGCCCGCAAGGCTGTGCGCATGGAGCGCCGTCTGGAGCTTGCTATGGAGGGTCTCCGCTGGTTTGACCTCGTGCGCTGGGGCGTGGCTGTCGAGACAGTCAATGCTTACTACGCTAAGGAAAAGGCCCTCTTCTACTGGCTCAACGATGCTCACCTCAATGAGGCCGACATTTTCTGCCCCATACCTCTGAATCAGGTCGACAATGCCGGTAATCTTTACAAGTAATAACTCATTAATATCAGAAAAATGAAAAAAATTAGTTCATATAGCCTCGTGATGCTGATGGCCGTGTTCAGCTTAATGCTTGGCTCCTGCTCCGATTATAAGCCCAACGGAATGCCCGACATTCCCACCCTCTATAAGGCTTCTGACCTCACCGCTGATGTCAATGGCCGCAAGGTGAATCTTAAGTGGACGCTTCCCGCCGAGGGTGAAATTACCGGCGTGAAGATTCTTGCCAACGGTGATGTAAATTCTGCCATCACTCTCCCCGGCCGCGCTACCGAGTATACCGTAAAGGGTCTCTCGTTTGGCAAGCAGTATTTCTACACTGTAAAGCTGATGTATGAGGGTGGCTACATTTCTGAAGGTGTCACCGTGACAGTCGACATGCCTGATCAGGTTGTCAAGATGGCTTATCTCATGACCGCTCCTGACATCGCTTCGCTTCCCGACGATGATGAGCGCGCCGCTGCTACTTGGTTTGAAGCTCAGCCCAATGCCGAGCTTATCACTCCCGCTCAGGTGGCTTCGCTGAATCCTGACTATTATCCCGTGATCTGGATTGAAATTGACCGCGTGGGTATGCCTTTCGGATGGGAAAATCTTCCCACCGAGATTACTGACCCTGCCGTGATCGATGCTCTCAAAGCTTACTCTGCTGAGGGTGGTAGCCTCTATCTCGCCAATATGGCCACTCAGCTTACCGTGCCCTTAGGTTTCGTGCCCTCTGACATGGCTCCTACCGTGTTCGGTAACGGTGAAGGCGGCTCGGGCGACGATGTATGGGTGATCAATCCTAATCTCGGCTGGGATTTCCGCGATGGCGGTGACCAGGGCTTCTATGACCGCACCATGCACGCTATCTACAAAGGTCTTACTCTTGAGGATCCCAATGGCTACGGCTACATGACTCTGCCTCTCATCGGCCCGGGTCAGCGCGAGGACCACAACTGTATGTGGGATTGCAACATCTACGGCAAGGGTGATCAGGTTGACGTAATCAAGAATTTTGAGGTTATGACCAATTCACTCGTGCTTGCCACCTGGGGCCACGTGCGCGACCACTGCGTAGCCGGTCTGGTTGAGTTCTTCGCTACGCCTGATCACGGTCGTTGCATCGCCAACGGTCTGGCCGCTTACGAGTGGAATCAGAATTCAGGTGTCAATCCTTATCAGCACAATGTCGAACAGCTTACCTCTAATATTCTCGAATATCTGAAGTAATTATAGATGTTTTTACGGGGCACTGCGGCTCAGTCAGCTTTAACCGCAGTGTCCCGTTTTTTCCTGAATATGATACCTATGAATTATACAAAATCATTTGTTTCGGCGCTGTGTATGCTTTCGGCTCTCGGCGCTTCGGCCGAGCTCGTGGCCGGGTTTGACATGACGGTGCGCGACGGTAAGATACGCGAGAGTGTCAGCGGCAGCGAGTATGCGGTAGAGGGACATTTTACTCCCGAAAATGTAGCCGGTGCCTCGGGCATGGCTCTGCGTTTCGACGGTTATACTTCTCATGTCGATGCCCGCCTGGGTAGTATCTTCGCCGCCGGGTCAAAGCAGATGACCGTGTCGCTGTGGGTGGCGCTCCCTTGCTATCCTATTATCGAGATTGATAAGGATACGTCGGAGAAGACTCCTATCGTAACCTGTCTCGACGAGACGGCCAAGACCGGTTTCGGTTTCTATATCGGTTTCAACGGCAAGTATTCTTTCCGCACTTATTTCGGCGGTTGGCCTGTGAATATTGAGGTGGATACTCCGCTGCCCGTGTATCAGTGGAACAATCTCGTGGCTGTGGCCGATTGCGATGCCCGCACTGTCAATCTCTACAACAACGGCGAGCTGGTGGGCTCGGGTAAGTCTACCGGTACTATTGCCGTGGGCGATTGTGATTTCTACATGGGGCAGGGGACTGCTTCGCGCATGGCTGGTCCGTTTGAGCTCATGTCGTTCAATGGTCTCATTGATGATATTTCCATCTGGGACGAGGCTAAGAGCGTAGAGGAGATTCGCTCGTGGAAGGCTGAGAATGAGGCTTCGCTTGACATTCCTGCTTCGCGTTTTGCCGATGAATTGCTCCGCCCGCGTTTCCACGGTATGCCGGCTGCCGGCTGGACCAATGAGTGTCATGGCATGACCTATTCTGACGGCCGCTATCATCTTTTCTTCCAGAAAAATGCTGACGGTCCTTATATGGCTCGTCTTCACTGGGGGCATATCTCAAGCGAAAATCTTTATGATTGGCGCGAAGAAAAGATTGCGCTCGCTCCGGGCGAGACTTACGATATGAAGGGCTGCTGGAGCGGATGCGTGTTTACCGACGATGTCATTACTGCCGGAAAGCCTAACATCATTTACACGGCTGTGGATTATGTCAAGGCTTCGATAGCTCAGGCTTCTCCCGTGACAGATCAGCTCAATGATTGGGTGAAGTCATCGCGCAATCCTATCATCTCCGGTCGCCCCGACGGGCTTTCTGACGATTTCCGCGACCCGTATTTCTTCCGTAATGGCAATGACGCTTATATTATCGTAGGCTCGTCGAAGAATGGCGTGGGTACGACCACGCTCCATAAATACGATCCCGCCACTTCTAAGTGGAGCAACTCGGGCGCAACGTTCTTCACCGGCTCTTCGGTTGCGCAGGACGGTACTTTCTGGGAAATGCCTAATATCACCCCTATGCCCGGTGGCAAGTGGCTTTTCACGGCCACTCCTCTCGGTACGGCTCAGGGCGTGCACACTCTCTACTGGACCGGCTCGATTGCTGCTGACGGCACTTTCGCTCCTGATGCAAATTCGTCGGCTCCCCGACTTGTGGAGATGAACTCGCGTCAGGGTTTCGGCCTCTTGTCGCCTACTATTTATAATCATGACGGAAAGACTATCGTGCTGGGTATCGTTCCTGACAAGCTCCCGTCTTCTGATAACTGGAATCTCGGTTGGGCTCACTGCTACTCGCTTCCTCGCGAGTGGTCATTGGCGGCCGACGGTGCTCTGGTCCAGAAACCTTTTGAGGCGTTGACCGGACTCCGCACTGCCACCGCATATTCCCGCTCGGCTTTTGACCTCACCGGCTCGCAGGAACTCGCTCCGGTATCGGGTCGTGGTGTCGAGCTCCTTGGCGAATTTGAGGTTAGCACCGCCGCTTTCGGCTTCAAGGTATTCAAGAACACTTCTTCTGAAGGATTGATATATTACAGCCCCGCCACGGGTGAGCTTGTCGCTGATTTCAGCGCGCTCCCCCGACTCAAGAATGATAATGGTGTATATGACGGCGTCTATCATTGCCCGCTTCCCGTGCGTCCCGCAGTAGGATCTACGCTTAAGATAAATGTATTCGTTGACCATTCGATCGTCGACATCTTTGTCAACGACACTTGGGCTACATCAATCCGCGTGTTCCCCACGGCCACTGATGCCGATGGGGTAGAGGTCTACGCCGACGGTGGCTCCGTAAAGGTCAATAATCTTCGCGCGTGGGTGCTCGACCCCGGCAGCGCTACCGGAGGTATTGACGATATCTTTACCAATATGTCAGCCGATGATGAAGTGGTCAATGTTTTTACTCTCACCGGGCAGCAAATTAAATGCAGCGTGGCGCTTGCCGAGGCCACTGACGGCTTGATGCCCGGTCTGTACATCGTAGGCAACAAGAAAGTAATTGTAAGATGACTATATAGAAGATTGTTTTAGTCAAGTTTTAAGTTTGAGTGGCGACCCGCATCCCGCAGGCCGCCACTTTTCTGACATCATCCATCCGCGCCTCCCGCGGTGAAGACATCGACGCCGCCTGCGGCGATGAACTTAAGTCATAGGTCAAAGTTATTAGTGACAAAGTGTGCCGGCGATGGAGCGGAGATGCGAGGAATGGAATCCCTCATCCGCCTGATAATCAATGTGTTGTAGGGACGTCGCTGTGCGACGTTTCCGGGCAGCGCAATAAGCTATCATTCTGTCATGCAACAAGTTACCCTCGGTCATTCCCCGAAACTTTTACTCACAAATATGAGCCATTTCGTGATCTTAAAAGGCGCCCGGAGGTCGCCGAATTACTCGTAGCCCCGACTGCCGGAGCTCAGCGGAGGCGTTCGGGGTACGTGTTGATAATAAAATTAATGGCGTCCGAAGGCCGCCGATTAGAGAGCCGTGCCGAGCAGTTACAATCGGCGACCTTGCGGGCGCCTGTCAGTTAGATGCATTATTACCGCGGACACCTCCGCAAGGCTACGGTGGCCGCGGCTACTCGTAAATCGGCGACCTACGGGCGCCCTTTTGGCATTTCATTTGTTGGTAAAGGATAGACTCACAGCGACCTCCCCCATGCTCTCCACCCTCCGCTCTTCACTCTGTTAAAATTAGTTAAATCCCTCCAAATGATTTGGTGGTTTGGAAAATAG
>CAYZFG010000005.1:0-68029 GCA_964477665.1 uncultured Staphylococcus sp. | reverse complement strand
AAAATCGCTAAACCGCCAAGGCGTTACGTGGATTGGGTTCCGAATTATGGATTAACGAGCCGTGCCAAGCAGCTACAATCGGCGACCTTGCGGGCGCCTATCAGCTATATGCATTTATACCGCGGACACCTCCGCAAGGCTACGGTGGCCGCGGCTACTAGTAAATCGGCGACCTACGGGCGCCCTTTTGGCATCCCATTTGTGGGTAAAGGATAGTCGCTGTGCGACGTTTACGGGGATGCGCAATAAGCTACTATTCTGTCAGGTAACAAGTTACCTTCAGCTCTTTTCCGAAACGTCGCACAGCGACGTCCCTACACCCGGCTCACCATCCATCGCTCCCACCACTCACTTTATCCTTTGTAAAACCACCACCCATAATACAGCGCGAGGCTGCATCGGGTGTGACGCAGCCTCGCTCGTATTGAGAATTATGGAATGGTTACTTTACAGCAACTTTCTGTGCCTTACCGGCCTTAACCATGATATAAATACCGGCCGAGGGATTTTCTACGCGCTGGCCGATCATGTTGTAGAACTCAGCGGCAGCGTCATCGGTCACTACTTCTTGAATCATAGTGGTGTTGTCCTGTACTTCCTTGGCATTCACAGGGGTAGCTACGTAGGTGCCGTCACCCTTGGGATAAACTGCCATTGTGGCTACATTCTTCACCTCATCGGCTGTAGCATAGCTGAGCGCAACGGTGGGATCAGCTTCGCTCACCTCATACTTGTTGACACCGGCTTTTGCTACCACTGCTTCACGGGCGCGCACTGAGGCGGGACCTTCGGGATTCTCTTCGCTCATGATGGCGGCGATTTCGTCATCGGTGAGACCTGAGGTCATCGAGTCGTCAAATGCATATAGGATCGTCACGCCCTGACCGGCTCCGAGCTTCATGGTGCAAGCGTAGTTGATCACGCCTTCTTCTTCAGTTTCATCAGCAGTGTCGAGAGTCACCACAGCGGTGGGATGAGTGAGAGCATCAAGAGTACCTTCGCAAGGCACTGCGTTGTAGTCACGCACCCAGTTTTCCTTCTCGATAGATTCGGTGTCATTGAAAGCATGGAAGTGATAAGCCACCTCGTGCATACGGCCTGATTTCAGTCCGGAGATTGCTACACTGTTCTTGCCCTTATACTTGGCATCCTTTACAGGATCGTCGGCACCCACTTCCTTTACTGTAACGTGGAGATAGTAATCGTGGCTGCCATACTGATTTACATTAAGAGTAAAGCCGGTTTCATGAGTATCCACAGCATCCTGAGCGTCAGCTACAGTTTCGATAGGAGTTACAGCGGGACGGGCAGCCTCGGTCACGTTCCATACAAATGAACCGCCGAGAATGGGAGTACCCCCGGTCCAGTTTTCATATGCCACTTCTTCAGTACCCTCTTCGCCTTCAACTTCTACGCTAAGGATTTCGCGGTTACCTCCAAGCATGAAGAAGCCGTCGGGGAAGCGGAGTTCGTTCTCACCTTGGAACACGAGTACGTCGTCAGTTACAGTCGAGAATACAACCTGGAAAACGGTAGGATCGTCAGTACCGCCGTCGAAGCTGTTGCCGCTCACGGCTCGGATACCTATCTTGTTGCGGTCAAGGATGTCCTTGGGGTCAGCGATAGCCGAAACTTCAAATACCTTGTGGCCGTCGTTGAAGAGCACTGCGGGAGACTCGCAAGCGCGATTGACATGCACACCCGGTTCGAGAGTAATAGTCACGGTAGCCAGACCGTCATTGTCACCGGCAGCCTTAAATGCATCGGCATTAGCGTAATCGCCCTCGGCGGGAGCTACGGCATTATCCACACCTGCCACCATCTCTTTGACGGTGATCATGGAAGGATCATAGATTGTAAATGTCTTGTCGACGTAATTGAAAGTAAACTTCACTACTTTATCCTTGTAACCCATAGGAAGTTTCCAGTTACCCTGATTGTTTCTATACGCCTTAGTTGTGTACGAACCTTTTGTAAAGGTAATATTTGTACATCTGTTATTAGGGTCGCCATTTCCTAATGATCCGGTGTTCCAATCACCGAGATTGCTATATATACGGAACTCCTCACCTGTAACCTTTACATCACCTGTAAATATATGGCTGTCGGGTGAATCGAGAGTGAGATCTACATCGTCAGCGTTGATATTCCAGCCTGTACCACCACCTATTACATAGAGCTTTTCAGGCATGATATCAATAGCAGCTGTGGATGCTATATACATGGTACCGGGTACATAATCAAGGTCGCGGGTTTTCTCCCAATCATAAACTTCAGCATGGCTGTGAGTCTCGTCAAAGCATGAGAAGATAATATTTTTTGCACCTTCAAAATCTACCACGAGCACTTCTTTTTCATTAATTACAGCAGTAGTGGTAACTGCTTCGCCGGGCCAGGCACCATTGTATAAAGTTACGTTATCGCCTTCACCGCTCCAAGCGTAGGCATACACGGTGCGCCACTCAAGGTCATTATAAAAATACACCTCATTACCAACAGCAGGAACAAGATCTTTCGTGGTAGTGTTAGTGTAACCGGAAGGGTTATATATACCGAAAGGTACTACATTATTGCCCTTAATATCACCGGTCTGCTTCCCATTTCCACCATTATTGAAAATCATATTTTGCAGCGCTGAGCTCTCATAAACCTCAGCATAATAATACTCTTTTCCGTCAGCAAGAGTTTCCGTATCAGTCAGTTGCTTACCGGGCCAACCTAAATTCCAAGGAGAGGGATCCCAAGTATGGATATAGACCTTATCCCAATTATCGGCATTGTAGAAGTAATAGCGAATTTTGGGCTCTTCGTATGCTACGAAATGATTGTCAACGATTGTTCCTATACGGGTTTCTTTGTTATATACTGCATTATCAGCTGCTTTCAGATTAGATGTCTGGCCACCGTTCCAGTTGAAAATCAGTTTCTCGGTAGCATCGTTGATCACTTCTTTAATATAGCTTTTGCCATCGATAGTCTCGGTAGTTCCGGCTATAGCCGAACCGGGCCAACTACCGTTATAATGCACTTCGGGATTTTCCGACCACGTATATACGTTGATCGTCGTTGACTGCGTGACTCCCGAGGGGCGCTCGAAGTAGACAGTCTTAGCTGCACCGACAAGAATGCCGAGCACTGCCAACATACAGAAAAGTAATGCTTTTTTCATGGATGTTTCAATTAAATTTTAAAGTTATTATTGTAAGTTAATATGATATGTCTCAAAATTTATATTCATCATTTACACCGGTTTACAATATGCTGCCGAATGACTTATTGTAAAAAGTTTGGTCTAAAAGAATTACGGCCTCAAATTTAATCAAAAAATCGAGAATTTCATCTAAATTGTAACAAAAATTTAATCAAATCTTCTGCCCATGCTCGCACACGCTCCGCGCGTGCGTGATGGGAGGAGGGGGATGGCAGACGGCCGTGGGGTTTCGTTCTTCAACCCCACGCTACCATTCCTGCACACGCTCCGCGCGTGCTTATCTGCCATTGCGCGAAGATACCCTATGCTCGCACACGCTCCGCGCGTGATTCATTACCATTACGCACCTGCAGCGCAGGTGCTCGCATTGTAGCGTGGGGTTGAGGCACGAAACCCCACGTATTGCACGCCCCTCCCCAAAAAACGCACGCGCAGAGCGTGTGCGAGCATGAAATAGCAACTATGTATTTTATTCAAGATCGTCGGGCAGATCATAACCACCCGGTGCTAACCCTAATGATTGCAACCATTTACCATATTCCTCCCTGAACGTTACAACTTTATGGTGTTCCCATTGATTTTCAATATACGCAAGCAATCGGTCAAGGCGACCGGGAGAACAAGATATCCTGGCGCCTCCACGCTGCCAACCAAAGCGGCCCACAACGAGTCGCTGCTCATTGAGCCATCGGGAGGATTCGCTTTTCACACGCCGCATAACCTCAGCATCAGCAATTAGGCCCTGAGTCCTGTAAAGAACATGGACATGATCCTTATACCCATTGATTTTTATTGCCTGAACACCCTCCATGTCGTTCAATATTTTTCCTATGACGGCATATAGTCTGGGAGCCCATCGGGGATCAATAAGACCCAATCGGTATTTTACAGCAAATACCGTCATCACATATATACTGGTAAATGTATTCATATTTATAAAAAATAATTTTTACTTCCTCAAGATACAAATTTGCTCGCACACGCTCCGCGCGTGCGCGATAGGAGGGAGCGGCCGACGGTCGTGGGGTTTCGTTCCTCAACCCCACGCTATCATTCTTGCACACGCTCCGCGCGTGCTTCTCTGCTATTGTGCGAGCACTCGCCCGCTCACCTGCGAAACAGGCGGGGGAGGAAGAGGGTGAGATAGGTGCGCCAGTTGGCCCAGGTGTGACCGCCGGCCGATTCATGGTATTCGTAAGGAATGGCGAGGCCGTCGAGCATCAGGCGGTAATCTTTATTGAGGTCATAAAGGAAATCGTCGCTGCCTATCGCGATCCAGTAGAGAGCGGGAGGAGTGGCAAACTGCCGGCGCAGCTCATTGCTCAGGTCGTCATCAGAAGAAGAAACGCCCGTCCCGTTCCATCTCACGGCTGCCGAGAACAATCCCACGTAGTCAAACGCATCAGGATTCCAGAGCGAAATTCGCCATGAATGTCCGCCGCCCATAGACAGACCGGCTATAGCACGCCTCGATTTCTCAGGGATAGTGAGGTAATGGGTATCAATGTAATCAACTATCTCGGGAAACGATTTCTCAAATTTTCCGTATTCAGCCACAGAGTCTTCACCCTTGGGAGTATATAATCCGCGCCCGGTCATCCCCGGAGCGGCGGCAAGATTACCGTTACCGTTGGGCATCACCACTATCATAGGCTCGACCGTACCGGCGGCAATCATATTGTCGAGAATCGCCACCGCCCTGCCCAACTCGCCCCAGGCCTCTTCGTCTCCGCCCATGCCGTGAAGAAGATAAAGCACAGGGTAACGGCGATCGCCCACAGGGTCATAACCGGCGGGAGTGTACACGGTCATGCGACGCTGAGTGCCAAGCGACGGAGAGTCGTACCACACTTTCGACACATTGCCGTGAGGAACATCCTTCACCGCGTAAAGATCGGCATTACCGCCCGGCACTATCACGATACTCGACAGGGCTGCAATGTCGCGAGCCGTGTAGATATTGGCGGGATCGAGGGTGCGCACGCCGTCGATGTCAAAGCTGTAAGTATAAAGGTCGGGGCTCAGCGGCTGTGTGGTCACACTCCACACTCCGGTAGTATCTTTTGTCATGACCACAGGGTCACCTAAGCCGCATACCGTGACATGCTTAGCCTCGGGGGCGGCGATTGAAAAGGTAACTGAAGCGTCATCGTTTACTACGGGCGAGCCGCCGCTTATCTTGTAGTTGAGAGCTTCCTGAGCCGATAAGGCAACAGGCGCGATGAGAGCTGAAATAATGAGAATCGAAGTCGTGAGTTTCATGGCGGTAAATATGATATGATATGAAGCGCAAAGGTAATGAGAATCCCGCATAAAAGCAAAAGGTCTCCGAGGCAATCGCCCCGAAGACCCATATTGAATTTAATAACCGATTATTCTACAACGATCTTACCGGTCTCGCGCCAGGTGCCGTAATCCTTAAGCATTACGTACACACCGGGACGGAGGTTGCGGGTCACATTGTCGAGCTCGCCCACGCCGGTAGCCATCTGCATGCCGGTGAAAGCATCGTAGAGGGTGATGCGGGCTACGCCTTCAGCACGGTCGGCGGTGATGTCGTCGATACCGGCGGCCTCGGCAAGAGCCTCATAGTTGGCGAGGATGCGTGCTGCGGGGAGAGCGCCCTTCGATACCTTAAACTCGTCGATAGCACCGTTATAGCGGCAATCGAAGTTAACATTAACATTACCTATTACAAAGTCTTCCATATCGTCGTTGATAGCACCTGTACCGTCGGCAGTCTCGGCGATGAGCTGACCGTCGGCAAACATGCGAATAGTCTTGGTCACACCTTCACGCACGCACACGATATAGTGCCACTTGCCATCGAAGTAAGGTTCGCCGCTCACTGATGCCTCGGTCTTCACCATGTCATCATCGATGGCAAACTTAAGCAGACCGTTCTTATATTCCAGACCTATCCAGTTGCCTGTGGTGCCATTTCCGGCATTAGAGATACTGCCCTTATGGAAGATATAGTAGTCAACTGTATTAGATCCGGTAGAGTTCATCCAGAATTCGATGGTGAAGTCATCAGCACCTAACTGAAGCTCATTATAAGCTTTTACTGTCACTCTTTGTCCGAACTTATTAAGGTCAAGCGCTTTACCTACTACGCCATCAATATGTCCGGGAGTACCAAGCACTTCAGCATCGTCATGACCTACGTTGGGGGTAGTAGTGCCGATAGTCTCGAAGGGAAGGTAAGCTACCTCCACGAGGTTGATAGCTTCGGTGACGGTGATCTTACCGGTAAGACGGCCTACTGATTCGCCACCTTCGGTCTCTACGGCAAATTCATATACGCCCACTACATCGGTGGCACCGTTGAGCTCGAAAGTCTTGGCGGCATTGTCTACGTCGAGGGTGAATGTCTCGGGCAGGCCCACGAGCTTCACAGTCTCGGCGTTCATCCAGTTACCCTTGATGGGAGCGATAGCTGTACCGGCCTCGACAGCCTGAATGGGGTTACCGTCAACGAGGCGCACGATGGCATTCGTAGCGCCCACGTCGGGGAGATAGAAGCCGAGGTGAGGAGGCTGATTGTAGGCAGTGTTCTGCCAAGCGATAGCCATGCGGTAGTTGTGGTCCTCCATGAGGCAGTTGACCTTGTAGTCAGAGGGGATGATGGTGGAGAAGATGAGGAGGTCAGACTTATTGCTGCCGTCCCACAGTATCACTTCCTCGCGCCAGTCACCGATAATGTCGGCCGAGAGACAGGGAGTAGCCTTGGTGGTGTTGCACGACTGTGCATTCCACTTGTTGAAGGCCATGAGGGTAGAAGCGCTGTTGAGGTTGCCGGTGCGCTTCTCGATGATAGGATTGGACGTGGCGGCATTAGAGTCATATTTGCCGTCGAAGAGCTCATCGTTGAGGTCACCGTCCCAGTAGATACGGAAGCAGGAAGAAGGATTCTTGTTGTCGCATACGATATTGCCCTTGCAGTCAAAGGTAGCGTTGTGACGCTCGCCGCCCACGTAGCGTGAGCCGGGCCATACCTCGTAGCCGCGCCAGTTGTCGCTGAGGTCACCTACCAGACCGCGACCTATGTCGTTGCCTGACTGGAGCTCACCCCAGATAACCTTACCGGTCTTGGCATCGCGGAATTCAGCGTCGTACTTGTAGCTTGAGGATTTCTCTTCATGTACCATGAACACTTCGAGACCCTCGCGGTCAGGATCGAAATCGCCCAGGTGGAGAGCGTCGCCGTGGCCGAAGCCGGTACGGTAAAGGAGTGAACCGTCATGGTCGATACATGCCGAACCGTATACGATTTCGTCGCAACCGTCGCCGTCAACGTCACCTATCGTGAGCGAGTGAGCACCTTCGCCGTAAGCGCCCTTACCCTTCTGATTTGAAGAGTGGAGCCAGCGCTCGGTGAGCTTGCTGCCGTCGAAGTCTACAGCCCAGAGATAAGAGTGGGTGTAGTAGCCGCGGCAGAATACTGCGCTGGGCTTCATGCCGTCGAGGTAAGCCACACCGGCGAGGTAGCGCTCGGAGCGACCGCCGTAAGAGTCACCCCAGTCAGAGCTCGTGAAAGCATGAGCCGAGCGGGGAGGATTGTAAGCGATAGTGTTGATTTCGGCGCCGGTCAAGCCGTCAAATACGGTAAGATATTCGGGGCCGTCGATTACGTGTCCCTTGGAGTTGATGTAAGACTTGGCGGGGTCGTCAGAGCCCATGATCACATTTTTACCCTTGCCGTCGGTAGTGCCGGGGGCTGTCTTACACATCATTTCAGCCTTGCCGTCGCCGTCGAAGTCATAGACCATAAACTGGGTATAGTGGGCACCTGCGCGGATATTGCGGCCGAGGTTGATGCGCCAGAGCTTGGTGCCGTCGAGGCGGTAGCAGTCGATGAGCACGTCGCCGGTGCCGCCGTTCTCGGAGTTGTCGTGAGAGTTGGAGGGATCCCACTTCACGAAGATTTCATACTGGCCGTCGCCATCCACGTCGCCTACCGAGCAGTCGTTGGGCGTGTAGGTGGCATTGGTGCGCGAGCAGTTGGCGGGACGGTCGAGATGCAGGCGGAGGAACTGGTCGCCCCACACTGCTGTCTCCTTTGACTCCTCCTTAACGGCGCCGTCGAGCACTGCTTTAACTACATATTTTGATGAAGCCGTACCGGCAGCATCCACGTAATTAGTTACTGATTTGATAGGCTCGGCAGTGATCTTGACACCGTCGCGATAGATGTCAAAACCGGTACCGAATTCATCCCCGCCCAGAGCGCGCCATGACAGGAACACGCCGCTCTCGGTCTTCATGGCCACAACTCCGCGGTCAAGCTTTTCAGCCTGCTGTGCGAAGCCCATAGCCGTAGAGGCGAGAAGAAAAATAGAAAGAAGTGTTTTCTTCATTGATGGTAAGTTGAGTTAAGTTATTATTAGTTACTGGTTATTCTATTACTAAAGGGAGAGAGGTCACGTCGGCCGACGAACCACCATAATATATATTATAGCGACCCGGCTTCACGGCCATACGCTCGGTCTCGTTGTCAAATGTAGCGAATGTCTCGGGCGCAAGCGTGAAATTGACCACGGCTGTCTCACCGGCCTTCACGGGCACACGGCGGAAAGCGCGCAGAGTCTTGACCGGACCGGCCTTCTCATCTGAAGCCACATAGATCTGCACCACTTCATATCCGTCGCGGTCACCGGTATTGGCCACCTTTACGGCGAGCTCTACCGAGTCGTCCTTACCGATGGTAGATTTCGAGAGAGTGGCTTCGGGATACTCAAACGTAGTGTAGCTGAGGCCGTAGCCGAAGGGATAGAGCGGAGTGCCGTTGAAGTAGCGGTAGGTGCGGTTGTTCATGCTGTAATCCTCGAAATCGGGGAGCTGATTATCATCGGTATAGAATGTCACCGGAAGGCGTCCCGAAGGATTGTAGTCACCGAAAAGCACCTCGGCGATAGCCTGACCGCCGGCCTGACCGGGATACCAGGCCTGAAGGATTGCGTCGCAGATATGTGACTCGGGGCTCATGGCCACTGCCGAGCCCGAAAGGTTGACAAATACCACTTTCTTTCCCTGCTCCTTGAGATTGCGGATAAGGGCACGCTGCACGGCGGGAAGCTCGATTGTCTCGCGGTCGCCTCCACGGAATCCGGGCACGCTCACTTTCATCTCCTCGCCTTCGAGTTTGGGCGAGATGCCGCCCACAAACACCACTACGTCGGCATCCGATGCGTCGAGTGTCTCTTTATCCTGAGTCTTGATGTCCATCTTCAGTTCGGCCACGTCGTCGCGATGGTCATAGTGGAGCACGATGCAATTAGGCTCATCCTTGCGGCCCTCCCACATGTAAGAAATCTTGTGGCCGTTGCGGCCGCCGGCTTCACGTGAAGCCACCACCTTGCCGTCGATAAGCAGAGTCTGCGCGCCTTTATCAGCCTCGATTTCTATGATGTAGCTGCCGTCATGATCCGGCACGAATCTACCCTCGTAGCGGGCGCTGAAATCGTTGAGATTCACACCGGGAGCCACCACGGTAGCGCCGCCGGTGGAGATATTGAGCGGAGTGGTGTAAGTAACCTCGGCCACGGGATCACCGTCGGGGGTAAGAGCGTTCCAGTAGCCGGCTTTGAGACCTCCGTCGAGGCGGTCAAATACCGATACAAGCGACGAGCTCACCACATGGTCACAGCCGCGGGCATATCCGGCATCGGGGAGATATGAGCGTATACCTTCAAGGGCAGTCACGGTATGGGAGGGAAAACCGTTGTAGTTACCCCACATGGTCACCGAATCGGCAGCGTTGGGTCCCACTACAAGTACCTTCACGCCCTCCTTGGGAAGGGGGAGCACGCCGTTGTTTTTCAGCAGCGTCATCGACTGGCGGGCCATATCGAGGGCGATTGCCTTATGGGCCTCGGAATCAACTATCGAAAGGGGAATCGTATCCCATGGAGTGCGGAGGTCGGGGAAGAGTTCGCCCATCTCGTAGCGGGCCATAAGGAGTTTGCGCAGACTTTCGTCAATCTGAGCCTCAGTGATAAGTCCCTGTTCAAGCGCCTTGCCGAGGTCTTTGTAGACGGGTCCACATTCGAGGTCGGTACCCGAGATTACGGCATCGGCACTCGCGGCGGCAGCCGACGGGTGAGTGTTGTGAGCCCAGTCAGATATAAAATCGCGTATCGCCCAGCAGTCTGACACGATTATCTTGTCATATCCCCACTCATTGCGTAGTATATTCTGAAGTAGTTTCTTGCTTGAGCAGCAGGGCTCACCCTCATAGCGGTTGTAGGCACACATCACCTGCCCCACTCCGGCATCCACAAGTGTCTTGAATGCGGGCAGATACGTCTCCCAAAGGTCACGCGGGTCAATATCGCGGGCGTCAAAAGTATGGCGGTTCCACTCCGGGCCGCTGTGCACGGCAAAGTGCTTGGCGCCGGCAATGGTTTTCTTCCAGTCAGGGTCATTGCCTTGAAGACCGTTGACCACGGCCACGCCTATACGCGAGGTAAGGTAAGGATCCTCACCGTAGGTTTCCTGGCCGCGTCCCCATCGCGGGTCACGGAATATGTTGACATTGGGAGTCCAGAACGACAGGCAATGGTAGCGCTTGAGGTCATTATTGCGGCGGAAGTCATTAAACTTCGCGCGAGCCTCATCGCTCACCATATTAAATGCCTCGTAGATAAGCGAGTCATTCCACGTAGCGGCCATGCCTATCGACTGAGGAAGCACGGTAGCGAGACCGGCACGCCCCACGCCGTGAAGAGCTTCGTTCCACCAGTTGTATTCAGGTATACCCAGGCGCTCTATAGCGGGCGACTGGTCCATCATAAGAGAGATTTTTTCCTCTTTCGTAAGGCGCGACATGAGGTCATCGACACGCTCCTGAGCCGAGAGCTCGGGATTGAGGTAGGGCGCTGACTGAGCGGCAACTGACAATGTCAATATCAGGGCAGGGAGTATTGCTATATACTTTTTCATGATATAGATTCAAGGATTTAATCGCACGGCAAAGTGCAAAATTGACAAGCAAAGATACAAAATTTTATCATTCCCACCACATTATTTAAGAATAATTAAAGAGATTGTAACGTCAGACTAATATCGCGCCGAAAGAGCCAACAGAAATTGCCAAATAGCTTCAGGACTCCTGACAAAATTTATAACTTCTATAAGACTACAAAAAATATTGGTAAGTAACATACGCAAATGCGCCCTTATACTTACAAAAAAGGAGAATGGTATTTAATTCAGTCCGAAATATTATTAAAATATCAAGTAATTCCGCTATATTTGAGCCGAAAATTTATTGTAAGACTAAACAGTTTTTTACAATTCATGACTATGGCGAATAATAAGCACTTATTAGCATTGATATTAATGGCATTATGCGGTTGTGATTGCAGTGCTAAAATTTCCCTCAATACCTTACTCCAAGCGGTAGAGCATCACAATAAATGGGTAAAGATCATGTGTGATGAAAAAGAAATCGAATTCTCTTCTTCTGATTTTTTCAATATTAATCAGGAAAGCGATACCGTGTTCATCCTTATTGAACCTGTACAGTTAGGTTTCGGCCGTAGGAAAGACGGTCTTCAGTCATCAGAATGGTTTGATTGCTCAATTTGGTCACGCACCGATTCTGTCTTTATCGAATATTCAAATACTTTCCTAAAGAAGGATTACGACCATCCGGGTCTTGCGCGATTTAATAAAGGCATTGACGAAGTGAGCAGCATTAATAAGTATATAGAAGTAATAAATACAAAGCAACGCGAAGAAAACAAAATATCATGGATAGATAAACACTTGGCCGAAATGGAAGCAGATCGAGAATTTCCGGGCATACACACTGATTACGGGTATATTCCGGGAAATTTTCAGCCCGAATATTACGAGCGAGAACTACTATCAAAATGGGATCTTGACAGTATTGACATACTCGCAAGTTATAATGTACATCTGACACTTACCTACGACCAAGGATCATATTGCAATAAAAGTGAATTATATCGATTCATAATTCACGATGGGGAGTATAGCGTAGATTATTACGAATACGTAGGATATCCCGGTGTCCCTGACTACCTCGCTACCCCCGATGAGCTGGAAAAAAGAAAGAAAATCAGAAATGACCTACTAAAGAAAAATCCCGATGAGTATGACAGATTGTATAACCGCAAACGTATCCGACAGTCTTTCGTATTACCGGCTAAACAATAACTCGGACAGAATCGGCATCAGGGTTAAGATATTTCAAAGTGTCCTCACGGCGCAATAAAAATTTGCATAAACCAAATTTATGTATTACTTTTGCGTTGAATTCGTGGCTCGAATGGTGGAATGGTAGACACGAAGGACTTAAAATCCTTTGGTCATTGCGACCGTGCGGGTTCGAGTCCCGCTTCGAGCACCTCGAAATTTTCATCCCACCTCTACAAGCTTTAAAGCTCAGTCGGCACGGACTTTTTATTTATTCCGAGTTCCGCCTGAGCTTTTTTATTCCTGACGTTCAACTGTTTTACCATGATAAAAAGACTCTTATTTTCAATTCTTGCCGTGTTGACGGCCGTCATCGGTCAGGCGGCTGAGGCCAAGACCTACGAAATCGACATCACCGTGGCTGCCGACGGTTCGGGCGACTATACCACACTCACCCAAGCGCTGAAGAAACTGCGCGGCGGCATGGAATATAACACCCGCATCTTTATTAAAAACGGTGTATATACCGAAAAAATCGTGATGGGCATATCGCTTTGCAACATCGACGTGGTGGGCGAAAATGCTGACTCTGTAATAATACAATACGGCGACTACGCTTCGCTCAACAATATGGGCACCTCCGGCTCCTATACCTTTAAGGTAGAGAGCAGCAATGTGACATTCAGCGACATAACGTTTGCCAACACGGCCGGCCCCGTAGGTCAGGCCGTGGCAGTCTACACTACCGGCGACCGCATCTCCTTCACCCGTTGCCGGTTCCTGGGCTTTCAGGATACACTTTACACGGGCGGTGTTGACAAGCGATTGTATTTCGACAGCTGCTACATCGAGGGCACCACCGACTTTATATTCGGCTCGGCCACAGCCCTTTTCGTCAACTGTGAAATCCACGCCAAGGCCGATTCATACCTCACCGCCGCTTCCACGCCGAGCGATGTGCGCTTAGGCTACGTATTTGATCATTGCCGCATCACTGCTGCCGAAGGCATTACAAAGGTATATCTTGGCCGTCCGTGGCGCCCTTACGCATCTACATATTTCATCAACTGTGATATGTGTGCATCTATTCTCCCCGCCGGGTGGCACAACTGGGGCAATACAGCCAATGAGCTTACCGCACGCTACGGCCAGTATGACTGCACCGGCCCCGGAGCCGACACTGCAGGTCGCGCCCCGTGGAGCAAAATCCTCACTCCCGAAGAGGCTGCCCAATACGTCAACCCCGCTTATATTTTTGAAGTCTGCAATACCTGGAATCCCGCCAAATGAAAAAACTTATCCTCTCACTGCTGCTTATCATCGCAGCCGCCACCTCGGCCAAGGCCGTAGAAAATTATCCCTATCAGTCTGACTATATGTGGGTCACCGTGCCTGACCATCATGACTGGGTGTATAATCAGGGGCAAGATGCCCGCATCGAAGTGATGCTGCTCAAATACGGCATGCCTCAGGCCGTCAAGGTCAACTACACGATTGCCGACGACATGCAGGCTCCATCGAAATCAGGCGAGGTGACGCTCAAGGATGGCCGCGGCTTCATCACCATACCCTCACCCAAGCGCCCCGGTTTCCGCGACCTCGCTCTTGAAGCTGACGTCGACGGCACTGTCTACCGTCACCACATCAAGGTGGGTTTCTCACCCGATAAAATCACTCCTCACGTCAAGGAGCCGGCTGATTTCACCGCCTTCTGGGATAACAATATCGCTGCCATGCGCGAGACTCCTCTGAAATATACCCGCGAACTTGCTCCCGAGTATTGCACCGACAAGGTCGACTGCTGGCTTGTGAAACTCGATACCGACGGCAAAGGCCACTCCATCTACGGCTATCTGTCGATGCCCAAGGGTGCTGAACCAGGATCACTTCCCGCGGTGCTATGCCCTCCCGGAGCCGGTATCAAGACCATCAAGCTCCCTGCCCGAAATCATTATTATGCCGAAAATGGCTTCATGCGCTTTGAAATCGAAATCCACGGCCTCGACCCCCGCATGCCCGACGCCAAATTTAAAGAAATCTCCAATGCTGTTGACACCGGCAACGGCGGCTATCTGGGCGTGGGTGCCGACGATAAAGACAAGTATTATATGAAGCGCGTGTATTCGGCCCTCGTGCGCGCCAACGACTTCCTCACCTCCCTTCCCGAGTGGGATGGACGCAATCTCGTGATGCAAGGGGGCAGTCAGGGCGGCGCGCTCGCAGTGATAGGCACCGCTCTTGACCCCCGCGTGACACTCTGCGTGGCCAATCATCCGGCGCTTACCGACATGGAAGGCTACCATGTCAAAGGGCATACCGGCGGCTATCCTCACTTCAACAAAGTGAAAGGCTTCCTTGACCGCGACGACTATCGCAACACCCTGAGCTACTACGACGTAATCAACTTTGGCCGCCACGTCAATGTTCCTGTCTACATGACCTGGGGCTACAACGACAATACTTGTCCTCCCACCACAAGCTACGCTCTGTGGAACACTCTTACCTGCCCCAAGGAGGCTCTCATCACCCCCGTCAACGAGCACTGGACTTCCCAGGCTACCAACCGCGGCCAGATGGAGTGGATAAAGAATCATCTCAAGTGACAATTATTAACACACAGCGAGATATTATTTTTCGTAACTTTGCGGTGTCATGATCCGCAGGATACTTTATATTATAATATGCTCGCTCGCGTGCAGCCTCGGCGCATCAGCCCAGATCAATACCGATCAGGTGATGCGCATAGGCCGCAATACGCTTTATTTCGAGGACTATGTGCTGTCGATCCAGTACTTCAATCAGGTCATCAACGCAAAGCCTCACCTCGCCCAGCCCTACTTCTACCGCGCAATAGCCAAGCTCAATCTTGAAGATTATCTCGGTGCCGAGGCCGATGCTACGCTTGCCATCGAGCGCAATCCTTTTATCACGGATGCTTATGAAGTGCGCGCCGTGGCCCGACAAAACATGGGCAAACTCGCCGAGGCGGTGGCCGACTATGATTCGGCGCTGACTGACATGCCAGTCAATCGCGGAGTGCTCTACAACAAGGCTCTGGCTCTTACCGATCTTAAGGATTACGCCCGAGCTGACTCGACATTTGAAATACTTATCGACGCTTTTCCGAAATTTGACAGCGCCTATCTCGGGCGTGCGCGCCTGCGATTGATCACTACCGATACCGTCGCAGCCACGGCTGATATTGACCGCGCGCTGGCCATAAACCGCAATGCCGTAAACGGTTACATAATGCGTGCCGACATTGCTATCAATTCCCATCGCGACTACCCTGCCGCTCTTGCCGATATGAATGAGGCCATAAAACTTCAGCCTCGCTATGCGGGATTTTTCATCAACCGTGCCTTCCTCCGCTATATGACTGATGATTATTACGGCGCGATGGCCGATTATGATTACGCCCTCCAGCTCGAACCGGCCAATACCGTGGCGCTCTTCAACCGCGGATTGCTCCGCAGCGAGGTTCACGACATCAACAAGGCTATCGACGATTTCTCGCAAGTGCTTCGCATTGATCCTCTGGAGTATAAAGCGATGTATAACCGCGCTATGCTCCTGGCCGACATAGGCGATTTCGACGCCGCTATAGCCGACCTCAACACCGTAATTGAGGCCTATCCTCACTTTGCCGCGGCCTATTTCATGCGCTACGATGTAAAGCGCCGCAAGGGCGACATGGCCGGGGCGAAGACTGACTATGACCGCTCGATGGCTCTCGCCGGCAGCGACGAAATGACACCCACCATAATTGAAAACGCCTCGACTGACGAACCGGCACCCGAGACTCAGGAGCAGGTCAAGAAGCGATTTGAATCACTCGCAACGGTCGACGATAACAGCGAGCCTGATCAGGTGTATTCTAATCAAAACATCCGCGGAAAGGTGCAGGACCGAAACTTGGCCATAGAAATCGAGCCGATGTTTGCCCTCTCTTACTATACCTCTCCCACCGAGCTGAAGCAGAGCGGCGACTATATCAAGGAGGCCGAGGAGGTCAACGCCACCCGCGCCCTTCGATTCCTGCTCCAGGTCACCAATCACATCCCTGCTATGACCGACGAGGATGTGATACGCACCCACTTCTCGTCAATAGACTATTACACCTCTTATCTCTCCACCCACCGCGCTCGTGCCATCGATTACTTCGGGCGTGCCATGGACTATATCACCACGCGCAACTATCCCCGCGCCATCGCCGACCTCGACCGCGCCATCGAACTATCACCCGACTTCACAGTGGCCTACCTCATGCGAGCCGATGCCCGCGCCCAAAGCATCATGACCGATATAGGCGACGCCGAGCCTGATAAATCAGCGCCCGCCGGTGCACAGGCCACCCTCGCAAGCCATGAAGCTCGCGACCAATGGCAGAAAGTTATCGACGACCTCGACGAAGTGGCTCGTCTGTCGCCCGAGATGGCCATAGCTCATTATAATAAAGGTGTGGTACTGACACGGCTGCAGGATTATACCTCGGCCCTGCGCGCTTTTACCCGCGCTATCGAGCTTAAGCCCGACTTCGGCGAAGCCTACTACAACCGCGGATATGTATATCTGCACCTCGGCAACCGCGACGCCGGTACCACTGACCTCAGTAAAGCCGGCGAACTCGGCATCGTTCCCTCCTACAATCTTCTGAAGCGCATGAACCGCTGACAGCGCTGATTTCAAAAAAAATTAGTAATTTTGCATGCATGAACTGTAATGTCAGGAACATCCATACCCGCGACGGCCTTCTCAATTTCGATGAGGCCGAGCATCGCTACACGCTCCGCGGGAAGGAAGTGACAAGCGTCACTACACTTGTAGAAAAATCTTTCCCGGAATTTGACGCGCCATACTGGGCTGCCCGCAAAGCTCCGAAACTCAACACCACGCCCGAGGAACTGATGAAGCGCTGGGCCGCCAACGCAGCTGAAGCGCGCCGACTCGGCACGGCCATGCACGCCTGCATCGAAAGCTACTATCTCGACGAATCAGAATTACCCGCCGGCGACGCAATGCACCATTTCCACCGCTTCACCTCACTCTATCGTCTCAATCCCTACCGCACCGAGTGGCGTATCTACCACGAAGACTACGGCGTGGCCGGCACACTTGATTTCCTCGACTATACCGCCGGTCGCTTCACAATATGGGACTGGAAACGCTCGGTCAAGGTGGTTGACCCGGTGACCGGACTGGTGCGCGGCCCGGGACGATTCACTGCTTCATGTCTCCATCCCCGCCTCTCCCACGTCCCCGACACCTCCTATTACCACTACGCGCTCCAGCTCAGCATATACCGTATAATTCTTCAGGAAAAATACGATATTGATGTGGCTGACCAGTGTCTGGGAGTGTTTCATCCTGACAATCCTACATTTTACGCTCTCCGCGTCCCCTTTCTGAGAGACGAAGCTCTCACCCTCATGAAATCACCGAAATATTAACTCATCACAATTAACAATACAGTAATTATGAAAAATTTCATTCTCTCCCTTCTCCTCCTTTTGACATCAGTGTCAGTGTGGGCCGAATATCCCCGACCCGGCCAAGCCATGAATGGCAAGTACGGTTACTACAATAATTCTACGGGCAGAGTGGAAATCCGTCCCCGCTACGACAATGCGCTTGATTTTAAAGACGGCTTCGCAGCTGTTGAGATCAAAGGTAAATGGGGCTTTATCAACCTTCAGGGCCGCACCATCGCCAAGTGTCAGTATCAGGAAGTGCGCAACTTCAACTACGGCTACGCCGTTGTGTGCAAGGACAATAAGTGGGGTGTGATCGACACCGACGGTAAAGAGGTGGTTCCCTGCGTGTTTGACAACGTTGGCGAGCTCTCTGATGTAGTTTCGGTAGTTAAGAAATACACTCCCGTGGTAGGCGACGAGGCTGTGCGCCTTCAGCAGCAGCAAGATTCCATCGCCGCGGCTCAGAAATAAAAAAATTTCTCGGCGCGGGTGTAACTATTAAGCCCGACTTGCGTCTTATCTTACAGAAACAAAATATCCAAATCAATAATTCACTCTTTTTTAACCTATCATGAACATCCGCAAGAAACTTACAGCCCTCGTGCTGCTCGTCATGATGATCATCCCCGCCGTTAAGGCCCAGATGATGCCTGAGCTCCCGGTGGATGCCGACGTAAAAATCGGTACTCTCCCCAACGGACTCACTTACTACATCCGCCACAACGAATATCCTAAAGGTCAGGCTGATTTCTACATTGCTCAGAATGTAGGCTCAATCCTCGAAGAGGACAATCAGCGCGGTCTGGCTCACTTCCTTGAGCACATGTGCTTCAACGGTACCACTCACTTCCCCGGCAGCTCGCTTCGCGACTGGCTTGAAACTGTGGGCGTGAAGTTCGGCGTTAATCTCAACGCTTACACCGGCGTTGACGAGACCGTGTATAATATCAGCAACGTACCCGTAGCCCGTCAGTCAGTTCAGGATTCATGTCTTCTCATCCTCCACGACTGGGCCAACGACCTCCTTCTCCTCCCCGAGGAAATCGACAAGGAGCGCGGTGTGATCCACGAAGAGTGGCGCACCAACAATGTAGGCCAGATGCGCATCCTGGAGCGTGTGCTCCCCGAGATGTATCCCGGCTCTAAATACGGCTACCGTCTCCCCATCGGTACCATGGAAGTCGTTGACAATTTCCCCTATCAGGCTCTCCGCGATTACTATGAGAAATGGTATCGTCCTGATCAGCAGGCTGTAATCGTAGTGGGCGACATCGACGTTGACTACATCGAAGGCAAGATCAAGGAAATGTTTGCTGACATCGAGATGCCCGCCAATCCCGCCGAGCGCGTATACGAGCCCGTGCCTGACCACAAAGGCACCATCTACGTATCGGGTGCCGACTCAGAGCAGCAGGTTCTCATGGCTCAGATGTTCTTCCTCTCTGACCCCATGCCCAAGGAGATGAAGAATACCACGATATACTACATGGAACAGTACATGTACAGCATGATTTCAATGATGCTCAACCAGCGTCTCTCTGACATCACCTCTACCCCCGATTCTCCCTTCGCTTACGCCGGTTGCGGTTTCAGTGACTACCTTCTTTCCAAGACCAAGGATGCATTCACCCTCACCGTGCTCGCTAAGGAAAATTCTATCGACCCCGCTCTTGAGGCCGCTTACCGCGAAGTGCTCCGCGCTGCCCGCAACGGCTTCACCCAGACTGAATATGACCGTGCCCGCGACGAATTTATCTCTCGCGTAGAGAAGCAGTTCAACGACCGCGCCACCCGCGAAAACGAGACTTTTGTCAACAGCTACGTGAAGAACTTCACCGACAAGCGCCCCATCCCCGGCATCGAAACCGAGTTTGACCTCTACAAGCAGATCGCTTTCAACGTGCCTGTAGATATGATTAACATGGCTTTTGCCGAAACCATCACCCCCGACAATCGTGTCGTTATCGCCCTTGCTCCCGAGAAAGAAGGTATCGTATTCCCCACCAAGGAAGCTATGGCTAAGGTAATCGAAGCCGTTGATGCTGAAAACCTTGAAGCATTTGTCGACAACGTTAAGTCCGAGCCCCTCATCCCTGCCCTCCCCGCTCCCGGCAAGGTGGTTGCAACTTCTACTGACGACCGCTTCGGTGCTACCGTATGGACCCTCAGCAACGGTGCCAAGGTCATCATCAAGACTACCAAATTCAAGGAAGACGAAATCCTCTTTGCCGCTGTGGCCAACGACGGGCTCCAGAACGTAGGCAACGAGTATGACGACGTAATCCTCCTCTTCGACGAAGACGGTAACTCCAACGGTCTGGGCGACTATTCCAATTCAGACCTCAAGAAGTACACCCAGGGCAAGCAGGCCATGGTAACTATCTCGCTCGGCAACTACGAGCGTCAGATAGGCGGTTTCACCACCCCCAAGGATCTCCCCACCCTCATGGAGCTCCTCTACATGACCTTCACCAACTACAACTTCACCCCCGACGAATTTGCTGCTATCCAGAATTCTGAAATCAGCGCTCTCAAGCACCAGGAATCAGATCCCCAGACCGTGTTCGTCACCACCCTCTACAATGAGCTCTACGGCAACCACCGCCAGAACATGATCAAGGCAGCCGACGTAGAGAAAGCTGACCGCCAGATGATGATCGATATGGTTAAGGCCATGACCGCCAACGCTGCTGACTATACATTCGTATTCGTGGGCAACGTTGACCTCGACGCCCTCCGTCCGCTCGTGGAGCAGTACATCGCTACCCTCCCCGCCGACGAAGCTACCGCCGTGACCTCACTCAACATCACCAATCCTCAGTATACCGCCAAGGGTGGCTCAGGCGTGAAGACATTCACCACCTCCATGACCACTCCCCAGACCTGGGTAGCCGTAGTGGAAAACGGCCACATCCCCTACAACACCAAGAATGCTCTCATCGCTTCCATCGCCGGTCAGGTGCTCAGCAACCGCCTTCTCAAGACCGTGCGCGAGGAAATGGGTGCCGTATACTCAATCCACGCTCAGGGTGGTCTCGACTATAAGGGTCACAACAACGCTACCATCCAGTCAGTATTCCCCATGAAGCCTGAAATGAAGCAGGAAGTTCTCGACTTCATCGCAGGTGAGGTGAAGGCTATGGAGACCAATGTAACCCCCGACGAAATCGCTCCCGCCAAGGAATATATGGCCAAGAACTTTGCCGAAAGCCTTGAGAAAAACAGCCCCTGGCTCTCAGCTATCGCTTCTTACCGCCTCAACGGTGTGGATTCGTTCAACGAGCGCGCTGCAGTCCTTGAGACAATCACCGTAGATGACATCATGGACTATATGCGTCAGCTCAACGCTCAGAATCAGTATCAGGTTATCATCCTTGATCCCGCAGAATGAAAAAGACAATAATAACTTCTCTCATGATGCTCGTGGCATTATCCTCGCTCGCCGAGGATAATGTCACGGCTTCTGTATCGAGCGCCCGTGTAGGAAAGATTTCCAACGGTATTCTCACCGCCAATATCGAGGGCGGCGGACGCATGACCATCCTCAAGCGTAATGCCGACAACATGAATCTTCTCAGCTCCAACGGTATCTATTTCGACTACACCGCCGAAGTCAACAGCGCTCTTAATCCCACCGAAGCCCGAGTGGTGAAACTCACTGACGACTACGCCGAAATTCAGTATTCCAACACTACCGCTGACCTCCAGGTCACCCAAGGCTATATCATGCGCAAGGGTGTAAGCGGCGTGTATGTCTACGTAATCTTCAAGGGTACTCCCACATCGAGCAGCGTATCGGTGCGCGAGGCTCGCGTGTGCACCCGCACTCAGCCCGCCTTCACCTGGGGCTACGTCGATGAGACCATGAAGGGTATCATGCCCACAACAGCCGAAATGGCCGTTGCCGAGAAATCTGAGAACACCATTCAGGATGCGACTTATCGCCTGGCCGACGGCTCGATTTATACCAAGTATAACTGGGCCAACTTCATCGTCAACGATATGTTTCACGGCCTCGTGAGCACTAATCGCAAGACCGGTATCTGGAACATCACCGCAAGCCACGAGTGGCTCAACGGCGGCCCGATGCGTCAGGAACTCACCGTACACTCCACCAGCAAGTCGCCTATCACCATCCAGATGCTCCAGGGCGAGCACTTGGGCGGTGCGGCTCAGGCTTACGAGGACGGCGAAGTGCAGATTCTCGGTCCCTTCCTTATCTATGTCAACACCGGCGATACGCCTGAGGACATGGTAGCCGACGCCCGCGCCCGCGCTGCCGCCGAAGCTGAGGAATGGCCGTATCAGTGGTTTGAAAACGAGTATTACCCTCTCGACCGCTCCACCGTCACCGGCCGCATCAACCTCACCACCGGCCAGTCAGCCGCCAATATGCAGGTAGTGCTCTGCGAGCCCGGCACCCCCATCATCACCCAGGGCAAGAAGTATATCTACTGGGGCAAGACTGATGCTGAGGGCAATTTCTCGATTCCCAATGTGCGCAAGGGCGATTACGCTGTGCGTGTATATGCCACCGAAGGCACCATCACCGAGGAATTTGAGAAGACCGACGTGACTGTCGACGACGCCGTGACTGATCTGGGCGTAATCGACTTCTATCCCGAGACCTACGAAAACCTCCTCTGGAGCATAGGTATAAACGACCGCCTCTCTGACGGCTACGCCATCTCCGATCATCCCCGCGCCTACGGCCTGTGGAACGATGTTCCAGCCAATCTAACCTTCACTCCCGGCGTAAGCAATCCCGAAACTGACTGGTATTACGCCCAGTGCAAAAACGGCACATGGACCGTGAAGTTTAATCTTGACGAGGAATATGAAGGCGACGTGCATCTGACCGCGTCAAGTGCCGGTGCTACCAACCGTCCCACCGTCACCGTTAAGGTCAACGACGAGCGTGTCGCTTCGTGGTATTACAGCTACAACGACGCCGGTATCTACCGCAGCGCCACTCAGGCCGGCCGCCACGCACTTTTCTCGGTATCGTTCCCCGCTTCAAAGCTCCATAAGGGCGAAAACACCGTGGCCTTCACCATGAGCGGCATCAATAAAAACGGCGGCGTGATGTGGGACTGCATCAAGCTCGAAGCCGGCAACCGCGTAGTGGCCGGAATAGAAAATGTCACTGCTGACCGCGATGTTACGGGACCGTATGAGATCTACACCGTTGGAGGCGTGCGCGTAGCCACGGCAGCCTCTCTCTCAGGCCTCGATCTGCCCCGCGGCATCTACATTTACCGCTGCGGAACGAAAGCAGGTAAAATAGTTTTATGACCGTAAACTAAACACCGATTTTTTGCGTTTTACTTATAGGCTCGGGCGCGGGCGAAAGCTCCATGCCCGGGCCTTTTTTCTTACCAGATATCACTGAAAAATATCATACTTACTCTATGAAACTTACATTCAACGTAGATTACCGCACCAACTGGGGAGAATCGCTTTACCTCTCGGGCAGCCCCGACGTGCTGGGACACGGCGACGAAGCGCTTGCCGTGCCTATGACGCTCCAAGGCGAGCAGTCATGGACCGCCGAGGTGGATATTCCCGCCTCAGTGCGCGAGTTTGACTATCATTATATCGTGCGTCACGACAGTGGCGCTGTCCGCCGCGAGTGGGGTCATCCCCACAAGTTTGCCCACAATGGCAACGTGCATCGTGCTGACATCATTGACCGCTGGCAGGATCAGCCCTGGGACAAACCGTTTTACTCCACGGCCATCGTAGAGAGCATCATGCGCCGCGAAAACCGCAAGGCTCCTGCCGTAGCCACTCCGGGTATGCTCACTCTTTCGGTCGACGCTCCCATGGTTCACCCTGATCAGGTCGTAGCCGTCAGCGGCAGCTGTGATGCCCTCGGCCGCTGGGACACTGAGAAAGTAGTGGTGATGAGCGATGCCGATTATCCCACATGGCGCGTAAATCTGCCCCTCGACGGCATGACCGGCCACGTAGAATATAAGTTCCTTCTGCTCAATACCCGCTCGGGCGAAATCGTGGCGTGGGAAGGTCGCGACAACCGCGAGATGAATCTTCACCCCTCGTCGAAATCGGCTGCCGTGGTCGATGCCGGTCAGCGACTCGTCAATCCCCTCGCTCCCTGGCGCGGCGCAGGTGTAGCCATCCCCGTCTTCTCGCTCCGTAGCGATGAGGATTTCGGTGTAGGCGATTTCTACGACCTCAAGCTTATGGTGGACTGGGCTGTAGCTACGGGCCAGAAGTTCATCCAGCTCCTGCCTATCAACGACACCACCATGACCGGCACGTGGACTGACTCTTATCCCTATAACGCCAACTCCACCTTCGCGCTTCATCCCATGTATCTGCGCCTCGATGCCATGGGTTCGCTCGGCAATCCCGAGCGCGAGCACTACTACCGCAACCTCCGCAACGAGCTCAACGACCTCACTCAGGTTGACTATGAGCGCGTCAATAATGCCAAAAATGAATATGCCCGCGAGCTCTTCGCACTCCACGGAAAGGAGACTCTTGCGAGCGACGACTTCAAGAAATTTGTTGAGAAAAATGCTTCGTGGCTCACTCCCTACGCAGCTTTCTGCGTGCTCCGCGACCTTCACCACACTGCCGAAATGGACAATTGGGGCGAGTATGCCGAGTATACTCCCGAGAAGGCTGAAAAAGTGAAAGCCGAGCACGCTGATGATTTCAACTTCGTGCTCTACCAGCAGTATCACCTCGACCGCCAGATGCGCGACGTGCATGAGTATGCCCGCCGCCACGGTGTAGCACTCAAGGGCGATATTCCCATCGGCATCTCCCGCACGAGCGTCGACGCGTGGATCAATCCCCGCCTCTTCAACCTCGACTGTCAGGCCGGTGCACCGCCCGATGATTTCTCTATTCTCGGTCAAAACTGGGGCTTCCCCACCTATAACTGGGAAGAAATGGCCCGCGACGGTTTCAGCTGGTGGAAAGCCCGCTTCCGCAAGATGGCCGAGTATTTCGACGCTTACCGCATTGACCACGTACTCGGATTCTTCCGCATATGGCAGATTCCCATGAATGCACTCCACGGTCTGCTCGGTATCTTCAATCCGGCTCTCCCCTTCTCGCCCGACGAGCTCCGATATAATTACGACTTCTGGATCGACATTGACCTCCAGACTACTCCTTACATCATGGACTGGTTCCTCGGCGATTTCTTCGGCGAATATACTGAGGAAGCTCGCGAGCGTTTCCTCGTCGACGCCGGCTACGGTCGCTATCGCCTCAAAGAGGAGTTCAACACCCAGCGCAAGGTGGCTGAATACTTTGCCGCGCATGAGAAGGACGAGAAGAACACCCGCCTCTGCGATGCACTTCTCGGCCTCATCGATCAGGTGCTCTTCATCGAAGATCCCTACGAGAAGGGCAAATATCATCCCCGCATCGCTGCTCAGATGACTTATACTTACCGTGCGCTCAACGACTACGAGCGCTGGTGCTTTGACCGTCTGTATAACGACTTCTATTATCGCCGCCACAATGATTTCTGGTATGGCAGGGCCATGTGGAAACTCCCCGCACTTATCGACGCTACCGACATGCTCGTGTGCGCCGAGGACCTCGGTATGATTCCCGCCTGCGTGCCCGCCGTAATCGACGCTCTCGAAATACTTGCCCTCGAAATTCAGCGTATGCCCAAGGACCCCAACACTGCTTTCGGCAATACGTGGAATTATCCCTACTACTCCGTATGTACCACATCGACCCACGATATGGACGGCATACGCCGCTGGTGGGAGGCTGACCGCGCCACTACCCAGCGCTTCTACAATGAGGTGCTCCACGAGCCGGGCGAGGCGCCGCAGTATGCCGAGCCTTGGATATGTGACCGCATAATCCGTCTGCACCTTGAGTCGCCATCCATGCTCTGCATCCTTCCGCTTCAGGACTGGCTCTCGGTCGACGGTGTGATACGCCGCCACGATCCCCGCGAGGAGCTCATCAACATCCCCGCCAATCCCCGCCACTACTGGCGCTACCGTATGCACCTCACGCTTGAGAATCTCAACTCGCTCAGCGATTTCAATACCTCAATCCGCGAGCGTGTGGTATCTACAGGCCGATGATTTGAAACTCTATTTCCCATGCCCTTCGCGACTCTACGGCCGCGAAGGGCTTTCATTAACTGATACTTATGACCGAAAATGATCTGCGCGAATTGCTCGACACCGAGGCTGCGCGCATCAATTCCCCCGCTTTCATTGCCGACGACCCCGTGCAATTTCCGCGCCGCTTCTCGTCGCTCCCCGATATAGAGATTACATCACTTCTCACCTCGGCAATCGCCTGGGGCAACCGCAAGATGATATGTCGCGATTGTGACCGCTTGCTTGCCACGATGGACAATTCGCCTTACCGCTTTATGGCCGACGGCGATTTTGAGAAACTTCCTGACGATGCCAATGTACACCGCACGTTTTTCAACCGCGACTTGAAGCACTTTCTCCGCGGACTGCGCGCTATCTACGCACGCTACGGCACGCTGGCCGACTTTGCCCGCCATCACCGCATAGCCGAGGATGAGTTTCCGGCATGGAAACTCGTAGAAGAAATCAACAAGGAATTGGCTGCGGCCAATGGCGGCTGCGGCGACTCACGTTGCCTGCCGCTGAATATCAAGAATACAGCACTGAAGCGTGTAAATATGGCTCTGCGCTGGCTGGTAAGGGACGACGGAATAGTGGATATGGGTGTGTGGCGTGATGTCCTCAGCCCCTCGCAACTCTACATACCCCTCGACGTGCACGTAGCCGATACCGCCCGCGAGCTCGGACTCATGACCCGCTCCACGCCCGACCGTAAAGCCGTAACGGAAATCACCGGGCATCTGCGGCGTTTCCGCCCCGACGACCCGGTGATCTATGACTATGCCCTTTTCGGTATAGGGATGAAGCTGTAAGTTATTCAGTCACTTCTGCCGGAGCTGCCTCAGCGGCAGGCTGAGCCGATGCCATCGAGGCTGCCACGGCATTGACGAGATTCTGACCCTGAAGGCCGCGTGAAAGTATCTTGCCGTCGGGGCCGAAGAGAATTATGCAAGGTATGCCGGAGATGCCGTAGAGGTCAGTGGGGATTGACTGAGCGTCGATCATGCTGTGCCAGGGTATCTGCTGTTGCTCGATAGCTTTGAGAGTATTGGCGGGTTCGTCCCATACGGCCACGCCGAGAATCTCAAGACCCTTGGGACCAAACTCCTCACGAATCTTCTTGAGCGTAGCTATCTCGCGCATGCAAGGGCCGCACCAGCTTGCCCAGAAGTCCACAAGCACATATTTGCCCTTGCCCACATAGTCGCTCAGGCGCTCGGTCTTGCCGTCGTAAGTCACTTCAAAGTCCTTATACATCTTGCCCTCTGAAGTCTCGGCCTCTTTAAGAAGGGCGGTGCGCTGGGCTGCTACGCGTTTTGACTTAGCCAGCATGGGATTGGATGCGGTAGCGGCATCGAGTTCGGCAAGGCTCATATCGTAGGCTTGCTGAAGGAAGAAATAAAGGCCTATAGGATTATCGGCATTTTCTTTCATTGCGAGCTCGGGCACGGCATAAAACTCTTTTTCGAGTTCGGCCATGCGTGCTATCGACGATGAGTCCTCGGGAAGAGCATTGGCTTCAGCCATAATTGCGCCCATTTTTTCGCCGTAAGAGTTCATGCGGTCGTTGAGTTTTGTCCCCGATGCATCACCCTTTTCATTTATAGTGATATTACCTTTTTCGAGAATGAAAACAGGGCCGCGGTTGCCGTCGATAATCAGTCGGGCAAGCACGGGCTCATCAAGATTTCCCTGAAATTTCACCACGCCGTCGGTCACTATCACCGAGTCGATTTTCGCACCCGAGTCATAGTTGAGTATATAACCCATGGTGTCGTCATAGTCGCTTCCCGCAGGGAAGGTCACGGTATAGTCAGGTGCTCCGGCGGTAGCACATGCTGCCATTCCTAAAGCAAAGATGCTTGAAAGTAGTGTAGTCTTTATGTTCATGATTTTTAAAATGTTATACCTATTGTCATACCTATGCGGTTCACTCCTGTCACTTCGTTGCCCTGCTTCATCGAGGCAAAGCTCAATCCGCAGTAAGAATAATTGAGCAGAAGATAGCTCTGATATTTCGCGCCCGAAGCAAGGTTGAAGCCTATGCCGGGAGCACAATAAAACTCCCGCTGCGAGGGGCGGTCGACCTCGCTGGCAAACACACAACCTATCCTCAGATCAGCAAACACCAGCCGCTTTTTCTTTGAAAAGCTGCTGCGGAATCCGGCATAGACCGGGAAGAATCGGCCCGAGTGTGACATCACCATATTGATTCCGGCTCCTATACCGGCAAAGTCAATGATATCGTTGCGCCAGCCCAGGAAACCGCCTATGTCGATAGTGGACATATCGTCGCCACACACGTCGATCGACGGGCCTATCTCGGCTCCCCAGGCGAAGTGACCGGCGCGTCCGGTCTTATCAAAAGCCATCGCCGCCGGAGCGGTAAGAGCCAAAACGGCAAGGACAAGCAATAATATCCTGCGCATCATGACGGATTGTATTTCAGTTTCAGGCATGTCCAGTCGCCTGTTTCCACCGCGTGGGAATCATATACGAGCCCGAGCGGTCCGGCTACCTTCATCACCTCAGGAATATCGCTTTCATAGAATCCACTCAGCAGCATCTCTGCGCCCGGCTTCATGGCTTTGACGTAGTGAAGAAGATCGGCAGTGATGATATTGCGGTTGATATTGGCGATAAAAAGGTCGGCCTTGGGGCAGTCAGCGAGGGCTGAAGCGTCGCCGTTGATTACGGTGACGTTTTCCACATGATTGAGGGGCATGTTTTCACAAGCATTCTCGTAAGCCCAGCCGTCGATTTCTATGGCCGTGACATGAGCGGCGCCTTTCATCGAGCTGAGGATAGCGAGTATGCCGGTGCCGGTACCCATGTCGATCACCTCCATGCCGGGCTTTACATCGTCGAGCAGGCGGCGGATGATAAGGGAGGTCGTGGCATGGTGACCGGTGCCGAAAGCCATCTTGGGGTCGATGACTATATCGTATTCACAAGCCGGGATGTCGTGATGGAAAGTGCTGTGTATCACGCAGCGGTCACCTATCACTATGGGCTTGAAGTAATTCTTTTCCCACTCCTCATTCCAGTCGCGCCCCTCCACCACTTCAGCGGCGGCCACGGTCACCCGGGCATCGAGCGGGAAAGCCTCCACGGCAGCGTCGATGGCGGCAGGAGTGTAAAGTTCTTTCTGGATATAGGCTGTAAGGCCCTTTTCGTCGGGCAGAAACGACTCGCATCCGGCCTCGGCAAGCATGGCTGCCAGCACATCGGTGGCCGTCTCGCTGCAAGGGTCTACGTCAAGCCGTATCTCCACATAATCGTTCATAAGCAGTCAATGATGTAATGAATGAGTCAGAGCCATCACTTTCCGCGGAGGCTCTTGAAAATTCTGAACGCGCTCTTACCTATCTTGAAGGTAAGCACAGCCACGTCGATATAGCTGAGGGCACCCAGCAGGCGGGTGAAGATATTCTGTCCGCCACCCATGGGGCTGTTGAAGGCCTGACTTACGTTGGAAGCATTATGCACCACTCTCTCGCGGGCGATCTCAAGACGCGCCGCCGTGTAAGCCCGCATGTAACGGAGCTCATCGAGGGTATAGCCTTCCCATTTTTCGCCGTCGTGAGGCGGCAGTTGAGCCATCTTTTCCATCACTTGAAAAACAGTTTTGTTACGAATTTTGAAATAGGATTAACTATAAGCGGCTTGCGGAGCACTATCACCAGCGCGAGGAGCAACACATAGAAGCCCGTCATGATGAAATAAGCGCCCACCATACCGGTTGCCTCGGCGATCCATCTCACAAGCGCCATCGAGACGAAAAACATCATGATGGCCACCAACACGAAAGCCACAGCGATCACCGATGCAGCCGTAAGAAATACCGTCAGCTTCTCGGCAAGCGTAAACTTGGCATAGTCGATATTGAGCGTGAAATAATTTTTAGCTTCGGCCCACAAGGTACGAAACTGATTTTCTGATTCAGCCATAGTAATTTTTATCACAAGTCAGAGCCACGCGCGTCTCGCAGGCATCCTTTAGCCCGAGTCGCGCGCAGCCTGTAGGGGGTTGGTGAGAAATAGTTTTACTGTCGATCAATCGTCGATTTCAGTAGTAAGCTGCTCCACGAGGGCGTCGATTTCAGTCTCGGAGCAGAGTATACCCTTCTTGCGGAGGATAGTCTTGATACGCTCACGCAGTTCCTCGCCCTTCTCGGGAGCGAAAAGGAGAGCTGCGCCTGCGCCCACGAGAGCGCCGCCTATGAAGGCATAAAGAAGATTCAGATTCATTTTATTTCAGTATTATAAGTTAGCGGAATTTCAAGTAAGATCAGTCCTTGAGTTCTTCAGCGATCTCGTCAGCGAGCTCTTCGATCTTGCTCTTCTGGAGCTTGATGCCCTTAGATTCGAGATACTTCACGATATTTTTGCGGGTACGTTCGCCCTTTTCAGGTGCACAGAGAAGACCTACTGCAGCGCCGGCTACGGCACCGCCTAATACTGCTAATACGATGTTTAAAGCTTTCATTTCAGTTTTGGTTTTATGGGTGAGTTTATATTATTACCGTTGATTTACAGTTACAACGCCCGGGGGCGGGTGATTGTTCGGTTGAGCGCTATAAAGTTAGT
The DNA here is from genome assembly GCA_964477665.1 of uncultured Staphylococcus sp. Taxonomy (GTDB): domain Bacteria; phylum Bacteroidota; class Bacteroidia; order Bacteroidales; family Muribaculaceae; genus Duncaniella. Next base: position 37,479 of record CAYZFG010000005.1, on the reverse strand, counting down.
GATTTTTAAAGACACGGCCAAGTTTCGCAGGGAAATTCTATTGATTGAGCTTGACAAAAATCGCTACCACTGCTGCAATCATCGCCAGCACCACGGCCAGGATGAGCCACGTGTGCCAGCGGCGACGGCGGCGGTTGACGGGGTCATTATGTTTCTCCTCGCGTATGCGGTCATCGTCGGTGATGATTGATTCGAGCAGGGCGCTGTTAAATAGAGTCACACTCTCGTATCGCTCGTGCCAGTCAGGGCGCATGGCCTTGATGACGGCGCTGCGGAACGATGCCGGTATATCTTCATCCTCGGGAAGCAGCGTGGCAATAGTGTCTTCATCCACATCTTCGGCCAGCGGTGGCTCCTCACCTGTAAGGGCAAAAAACACCATGGCTGCGAGGGAATAGATGTTGGTCTGCGGAATAAACTTGTCGAGCTCGCCGTATTGCTCGCGGGGAGCATAGCGGTCAGGACACGACAGGGGCGGGAGCTGAAGCTCACCGTCGGCAGCCGAACTGAACATTTTGCAGGAATAGAGCTGGGTAAGGGCGGGACGCACTGACCCGTCGGGACGATTTGATATGATTATCGCTTCGGGCGCGAGACCGGTGTGGAGTATGCGGTGGGTGTGAAAGCGGCGCACGGCATGAAATATCGGTTCGAGCACCACGCGGGCCTCTCTGATAGTAAGCTTGCCGTGTTGCTGTATGTATTGCTTCAGATTAGGGCCGGGAAGACACTCGGTGACGTAATAATAGGTACCGTTAGCCTCGAAATCATCCACGATCTGAAGAAATTCGTCGGCTTTCTTCGTGGCTTTCTTAAGCCTTCCCACAGTGTTCTTAAACACATTCTGGAAGTCCTTGACCGTGGAGGCCGAATACTCGTCGATAGCCAGCTCCTTGTCATCCTCTCCGCGGTCGCTGCAATGAAACATGAAGTGCTCGCGGATGATAAACTTCTTCTTACGGTTCTGTCCCTCATCGGCTCGACCCGGCACACCGGGGATCAGGCCGGGACGCTGGCGCGTGGCGGGCTCGGGGTTGACCGGCTCACCCCAGGCGAGGTAAGTGATACCAAACCCGTCTTGTTGCTCGGGCTCGATAATCGTGTACACGTAGCTCGCGCTGCGGAGTCCGGCTCCGGCTTTGAGCGCTTTCTTATATTCAGTCATGATGATTCTCAGTTGATTGTCACTCGGCGGGGATATAATCCTCGCGGGAAATCACTCCGAGGTAATAATCCTTCACGTCATTCCAGTGATAGAATGGAGCGATATCGGTAGCCACGGGGATTGATTTCTCCTCCTCGTTGAGCATGAATTTCACTATTACGTCGCCGGCATCGTTGCGGAAAAATACCATCTGGAGATTTCCTGCCATGGGCGACACTTTAAAATCGGCGTAGGATTTATAAAGGTCGGGGGCATTTCCCTCTGATGCGTTACACCCTTCTATATCCATCAGGGCGGCAAGCGGTATAAGGTTGCCGTCGTGACCGAAACGCAGGTCGGCTCCGGCGGTGCCCGAGGCTATAGCTTCGTCGGCACAATCTATTATATTGTTGAGGAGAGGCTTGGCGCAGTCAAGCAACATTCCGCGGGCGGCAGGGAGATTGCAGTTGGTGGCGTAGAAGCGGTAGTTGAACGATTGCCAGAGGTCGAAGAGCTCCTCATCAGAGAGCACGTCGTCAAATCTTACCGGCGACTCCATATTCTGCATATCCACCGTCACCCAATACACGTCCCACATAAAGTCGTGAGGGTTTACATTGTTATAGACATATTCGGGGTCAGAGAATACGGCAGAAATCAGTCGGTCAGGATGTGTCTGAGCTTCCTCAAATTTTCTTGTCGGCTCCGTGGTAGGGCCACCGTGACGGGTGAAATGGTTGGCCTGCGGGGTGTGATAGTTGAGGTAATACATGTGGCGCTGCGATGACTCCCGCGGAATATCGAGGGCGGGATTTACCTCCTTAAGCCCTTCGCAGAAGGAGTTCATAGAATGGGCGCAACGCATCACCACCGTGGAGCGTGCAAATATGTCGGCCGTGTCGGGAAACACGGTAGGATAATTCTGTATCATGCGTCGGGCAATGCCGCGGTGCTGGCGATGACCGAGCGGTGTGAGCTCGCCACCACGACCTTCAGCCTCCACCCACACACTGTCGAGCCGCTCGGCCATGCTTATGCCAAGCGGGGAGAGCGCCCCGGCCTTGCGGGCATCGTTGAGGCGGTCGCGCAGGCGCTTGTAGTCATTGTCGCTGATGAGGTAACGCGACCCGTGGCGCCCGTAGTGAGATATATAGAAAGGCTTGTAACCTGCCGGAGCCTCGGTGACAGGCCTCCCCTCCTCACCCACGGGATAGGCATAATATATACCTCCCGCCTTATCGCGATTCTTCTTGATTTCTTCGAGAGAAGTGGGTGTGGCTATCACGGGTATCGCCATAAAGAGCGATAAAAGTCCGGCGAGCACTCTTAGCTTGTTCATATCTTTTAGGGAGTTTGTTGCTTATATTTGGCAAAGATAAGAAAAAACTTCCTTTCATCAAGAATAATTTGTAACTTTGGGGTCACAAAATACCGCATGATGCAAATATTAAAGTCAATTACAGCAGCTACCCTTGCAGCCGCATCGCTCTTCACGGCGCAAGCGGGCGACGAGGTCAACTATCAGGCCTCGCTGACTCTCGGAGCCGGCAGCGGAGAGTTTGCTCCCTATTATCTGTCGTCGCTCCGCGCGGGCCGCTACTCCGGTCAATACAATTCCTGGCTCTCGGCAGGAATATGGAAAGATATGGACAAGTCAGAGCGCTTCAGCTACGGCTTCGGTGCCGAACTCATGGCCGGCTACGGCTCGGGCATCGACTATGACCGCTACGATGCCTCAACCGACTCATGGTTTACTCACAAAATAAACCCTAAAGCGGGACACATCCAGCAGCTCTACGGCGAGGTGAAATACCGCTGCCTTTTCCTGTGGGCGGGTATGCGCGACGCAAGCAGTCCGCTGCTCGACCAGGAGCTTACGAGCGGTGACCTGGTGGTGAGCGGCAACGCCCGTGGTATTCCTCAGGTGAGAGCCGGATTCATCGACTTCCAGAATGTGCCGTTCACCCGCGGCTGGCTCCAGATTCAGGGCGAGATTTCTTACGGAAAGTATACTGACAACGGCTGGATGAAGAGCCAGTTTAACCGCTGGAATTCCCACCTCTCCACCGGTGAATACTACCACTACAAGCGCCTCTATTTCCGAATTGCCGACCATAAGCCGTTTACCGTGACGCTTGGTATGCAGTCGGCAGCTGAGTTTGGCGGCCACGTGTCGTGGTATGAAAAGGGCGTTAACTATCTCAGCGAGAAGCGCCCGCTCCGCCTCAAGGATTTCATCTCGATGCTCGTGCCCTCTGAGGATGGCACCGACGGTTATTATGCCGGCAACCATCTGGGCGCATGGGATTTCCAGGCCCGATACCGATTCAAGAACAATGCCACCGCCAAGGCTTATTTCTCATGGCCGTGGGAGGACGGTTCGGGTATAGGCAAGCTCAACGGTTGGGACGGCCTGTGGGGTCTTGAATATAACTCGGGCAAGCGCTCGATAGTGACCGGCGCTGTGATCGAATATATCGACCTGACCAACCTCAGCGGCCCTATCCACTTCGCTCCCAACGATTATCCCGGCACCACTCTCCCCGGAGAGGCTACCGGTGCTGACGACTATTACAATAACACTTCCTACGGCCCGTACACCAACTACGGTTTTACCATCGGCACTCCCACCGTGACCGGTACGCTTTACAACACCGACGGTTACGCACAGATAGTCACCAACCGCCTGCGCGGTTTTCATGCCGCCGTAAAAGGCACCCTGCTCCCCTGCCTCGACTACCGCGTGAAAGTAGGATACCGCAAGGCATGGGGCAATGCCAAGCTCACCCTTCCTCACCCCCGCCACCTCACCTCGGTGATGCTCGAAACCGCGTGGCGCATTGACCGCATCAAGGGCCTGTCACTGCTGGCTCAGGCTGAACTTGACCGCGGCAATCTTCCCTGCAACGCCTTCGGCGCTATGGTCACCGTGCGTTACGACGGTTCATTCAATATCAGATGATTATGAAAACTGCTATACGACTCACCATGCTGCTCCTCATCGTCGTGACGATGGGAGCCTGCATGCATAACAACGGCGACATAGGTCCGCTTTTCGGCTACTGGCGCCTCGACGAAATCACCGTCAACGATCAGCCCGAAAATCTCTACGACAATACGGGCGTGGATCTCTATGCCTTTGCTTTCCAGAGCAATGTGATGTATATCCAGACCGTCTATCCCCACCTCGACTATGACCGTGCTTTCGGCACATGGACCCTCGACGGCGACGTGATGACATGGCATTTCCGCTGGACCGACGACGGTAATTATTCAAATTACACCGAGCCTGAGGAACTGATGCTTGACCCTACCGGGCTCACCACTCTCCACGTTATCCGCCTGACTTCAAAGCATCTCGACGTGGAGTATACTGATACTGACGGTAATCTGATTCGCTACTATCTCACCAAGACACACTGATGACAACTCAGCAACTTAAAGGCAAAGTTCTCGTGACGGGAGCCGACGGTTTTATCGGCTCTCACCTTGTGGAGCACCTTCTCGCTCGCGGCCTGGAGGTGAGGGCATTGAGCCAATACAACTCGTTCAACAACTGGGGCTGGCTTGAAGGTATCACGTCGCCCGGTCTTGAAGTGGTCACGGGTGATGTGCGCGACCCTAATCTGTGTCGTGAAATCGTGAAAGGGTGCGACACGGTGTTTCACCTCGCCGCCCTCATCGCCATCCCCTACAGCTACACCGCTCCTGACAGTTATGTAGATACCAATATCAAAGGTACGCTAAATATATGCCAGGCTGCCCGCGATGCAGGCACCCGCCGCCTCATTGTGACCTCCACCAGCGAGGTCTACGGCACGGCGCAGTATGTGCCTATCGACGAGAAGCACCCCAAGCAACCGCAGTCGCCTTACTCGGCTACGAAAATAGGAGCCGACGCTATCGCATTGAGTTTTCACAATGCGTTTGAACTCCCTGTGGTAGTGGCTCGTCCGTTTAATACTTACGGTCCGCGCCAGAGCGCCCGCGCCATCATCCCCACCATCATCTCCCAGATTGCCTCGGGCAAGGATGTGATAAAAGTGGGCGACCTCACCCCTACCCGCGATTTCAATTTCGTGGCTGACACCGCCCGCGGCTTCATAGCTCTTGCCGAAGCGCCCGGGATAGAAGGTCTTGAAATAAATATCGCCACAGGCACTGAGGTGAGCATGCGCGAGACTCTTGAGACCATTGCGCGGGTGATGGGTCGTGAAGTGGATTTCGTAACCGACCCGGCGCGTCTGCGCCCGAGCGGCAGCGAAGTGTTCCGCCTATGCGGGGACAATAAGCTCATTACGTCGCTCACTGATTGGCGCCCCAAGGTGTCGCTCGAAGAGGGACTGCGCATCACCGCCGAGTGGTTTACCCGCCCTGAAAATCTTGCAAAATACAAGCCTGATATTTACAACCGATGAGCCGGAGACTCAACATATTGTTTCTCGGCGGTGCCAAGCGCGTAGCCGTGGGGCGCATGATACTCGATGCGGCCGCCCGCCGGGGTATTGATGCAAGCATCTTCGGCTACGAGCTGGATGTGCGGGTACCGCTCGCTGCCATCGGCACCATCCTGCCCGGCAAGCGATGGAGCGACCCCGGATTTTTCAGCCATCTTGAAGAGGTGGTGACGGAGAATGAAATCAATATGATTCTTCCTTTCGTTGACGGCGCCATTGCTCCCGCGGCGGAATTTGCCGCCACACACCCGGGTGTCTTCTGCCCCGGAAGCAGCAGGGAAGTGGCCGAAATATTTTTCGACAAGTGCCGCTCGGCTGAGGTCTTTGAATGTGCTTCTCTCCCCATTCCGGCCACGCTGCGTGACTTCGCCGCTCCCACCTTTCCGCTCATCGCAAAGCCGCGCCGGGGCTCGGCTTCCAAAGGAATTGAAATCCTGAATGATACCGAAGACCTCGACCGCATAAAGCCTCTCGCCGACAATTATCTCATTCAGCAATATATTTCCGCTGCTAAGGAAATTACTGTAGACTGCTACGTGGCGTCTGACGGACGGATATTGGCTGTATCTCCTCGCCTGCGACTCGAAACGGCCGGGGGCGAGGCTGTGCGCACCGTTACTGTCGATTCCCCCCAAGCCGTTGAGCTCGCCGAGCGCACTATCGCAGCAACCGGGCTGCGCGGAGCTTGCACGATTCAGATGCTCCGCGACACTGAGGGGCGATTGATGCTGATGGAAATCAATCCTCGCCTTGGTGGCGGAGTGGTTGCGTCGGTCAACGCCGGCGCCGATATTCCCTCGCTGATTGTGGATGAATACTTAGGCTTGCCCCTTGATAGATTATTCCCTATCCCTGACGTACTTACGGTGCGTTATCTCTCCGATATAGCATTTTTACCCGATGGAACAAAACTCTGACCGTATCATAATTATCGCCGAGGCGGGTGTGAATCACAACGCCTCGCTCGAACGAGCCCGACAGATGGTGGTCGAGGCTCGCAAGGCGGGTGCCGACTATGTGAAATTTCAGACTGCCGTGCCCGAACTCGTCATCTCCTCTCTCGCTCCCAAAGCCGAGTATCAGAAGGAGACGACCGGCAACGATGAAAGCCAGCTCGACATGTGCCGCGCTATTCATCTGCCGCTTTCAGCATATACCGAACTCGCCGCTCTGTGCCGCGAAGAGGGCATAGGATTTATGAGCACGCCCTTTGACCTGGTGAGCATCGACACTCTCGCCGAGATAGGTCAGGATTACTGGAAGATTCCTTCGGGCGAAATCACCAATCTTCCATATCTGCGTAAGATTGCATCAAAAGGGGGCAAGGTGATAATGTCGACCGGCATGTCTACGCTCGACGAGGTGGAAAGTGCCGTGGAGGTGCTCGAAAAGGGAGGTATACCACGCCGCGACATCACATTGCTCCACTGCACCACGCAATACCCCACCCCGATGACCGACGTGAATCTCCGTGCCATGCATGCGCTCGAAAAGCTCGGCTGCGGCGCCGTGGGCTACAGCGACCATACTCTCGGGATTGAAATCCCTATAGCTGCAGCCGCTATGGGTGCACGCGTGATTGAAAAGCACTTCACTCTCGACCGTAACCTCCCCGGCCCTGACCACCGCGCTTCGCTCACTCCTGCTGATCTCGCCGAGATGGTCAAGGCGGTACGAAATGTGGAGACAGCACTGGGCTCAGGAGTGAAGGATGTGGCCGAGGCTGAGCGTCCCAATATCGAAGTGGCTCGCAAGAGCATCGTGGCCGCCCGTGATATAAAGGCGGGCGAACTGCTCACTGAAGAAAATATTACCGTGAAGCGTCCCGGCAACGGCATCTCGCCCATGAAGTGGGATGAAGTGATAGGAACCCGCGCGGTGAAAGACTTCCCCTACGACTCGCTGATCGAACTTTGACATGGCTCAGGATACATCTCTACAGCAGGAACTTACACAACGGTTGCACCAGACGCTATCGCCGGCGCAACTGAAATTTGTGCGCCTGCTTGAGATGAATCAGCCTGAAGTGGAGGAGGAAGTGCGCCATGAGTTGGAGGAAAATCCGGCTCTCGCTACCGTAGAAAATGATCATGACACACCCGGTGGGGACGATTTCAACGAGACCGCCGAGCAGATACAGCTTGCCGACTACCGCGACGACGATGAGATACCCCACGTCAGTCCCGGCATCAATCGCCATCACGAGGCATTTGACTGGGCGGAGGCTTCGGCGCAATCTTCTCCCATGACCTTGATGGAATACCTCACGGCGCAGGTCAACGAGCTTCACCGTGACCCCTCCGTGGCGGCTGCTGCCGAATATATCATAGGTTACCTCGATTCCAACGGCTACCTGTCACGCACACTTCAGAGTATTGCCGACGATGTGATGTTCACCACCGGGGTAGACATACCCATGGAGATATGGCAGCGCGGACTCGAAACGGTGCAGTCGCTCGACCCTGCAGGTGTGGGCGCACGCGACCTTCGCGACTGCCTGCTGATACAGCTCCGCCGCTTGCCTGAAGATGACGAGGGCAACGTGGCCCTGGCCATAGAGATCGCAAATCACTACTTCGACATATTCTCGCTAAAGCACTTCACCAAACTTGAGACAGCATTAGGAGTGGATGCGCCCAGACTCCGCGCGGCTATCGACGTAATCCGCTCTCTCAATCCCAAGCCCGCGTCCGACATAGGTGAAGACCCTCTGCTTGACCGCACCCGCCACATAGTGGCCGATTTTATCGTGGAGCCCGCCGACGACGGTGACCTCATCGTCACGCTCCCCAACTCGATACCCGAACTTGAAATCGAGCGAAGTTTCCGCGACGAGCCTGCCGACGACGCCGCCCGCCAGTTCATAGCACGCCGCCGCGAGCAGGCCACAGATTTCATCGACATGCTCAGGCTGCGCAACGAGACGCTTTTCAATGTGATGAGCGCCATCGTAAAAATCCAGCGCGATTTTTTCCTCACGGGTGACGAGAGCGACCTCCGCCGCATGGTGCTCAGCGACGTGTCGGCACTTACGGGTTATGACCTCTCGGTAATCTCCCGTGCCACAGCGGGAAAATATGTAGCCACACCCTCGGGCACCTATCCTCTTAAGTATTTCTTCAACGAGGGTATGGGAGTTAATTCAGCTGATGACGACAGCCGCTCCACCCAGTCAATACTCGCGGCAATAAAGGCGGCCGTGGAGGAGGAAGATCCCGCCTCGCCGCTGAGCGACGACGCCATAAAGGAGCATCTTGCCGCCGAGGGTATCGACATAGCGCGCCGCACGATAGCAAAATACCGCGAGCGCCTGGGCATTCCGGTAGCCCGTCTCAGAAAGGATATCCGATAGCGAGGTGGAAGGCCAGCGAGCGACCGAATGAGGTCATATTGTAGTACCCTCGCTTGCCCGTATCGTATGGTGCGTGGATACCTATACCGAGGTCGCCGCGAATCACAAGCATCGAGATGTCAAATCGCAATCCCACGCCGGTACCGGTAGCAATATCGTTCCAGAACGTCTTGCCGCGCAGCGTGCCGCCGGGGCGCTGAGGGTCCTCCTTGAGCAACCACACGTTACCGGCATCAAGGAACACCGCACCGTGGAGCGGACCGAGGATGGGGAAACGGTATTCCACATTGGCTTCGAGCTTAAATGTACCTGTCTGATCGAAATAACCGTCGATCTGGTCGCGCGGCACACGGTAAGAACCGGGGCCTATGGAGCGCACGGTAAAAGCTCGTATGGAGTTGGCACCTCCTACATAAAACTGCTCGCTGTAAGGCACTTGCGAGGAGTTGCCGTAGGCATGGGCGGCTCCTATGGCGAATCGCGACACTATCCAGTGGCTCGGATACATCTGGCGTCCGTAGACTATCTGCGCCTGACCCTTGACAAACTGTGAGAACGGTGTGCGGAACAGAGTCTTTTCCTTAGCGCGGTCGCCGCACATCTCGTAGAGAGCCCAGAAGATATTACCGGCCTCGGTGAGTGAGAACGATACGTTGATGGTATTGTTGCGGTTCATCGCGCGGTCATACACGAAGTTGTAACTCATCTGCGGGATAAACTGGTTGCGGAAGCTGAACGCTATGGCACGGTTGGCGTCCATGATCGAGTCAAAGACCGGAGTGGTGGTGATGAGCTTGGTGTAGGTAATCTTGATGGGGGTATAGGAAGTGGTGATGTACTTCGAGGGTTGCCAGTCGTAGGAGAGCGAAGCGTTAAACTGCGCCATCTTGAAGTAGTGAGGACGGTTGAGCAGGTCGGCACCGAGTCCTATCTTTGTCCAGTTGACCGTGCGACGGCGACGGTGGATAAAGGTAGGAGCAAGCAGTCGGGGGAAGGCGAGCGATGACTGGAGGCCCACTTCGTAAGAGTTGAACACCGACGAACTGTTGTGACCCGTCTGCCACTCATACGAACCTGTAAGTGAGATATTGAACTGTTCGCCGCCGCCAAACATATTGTGATTCGTCAGGCCGAGCGTGACACCCGGACCGAGATAACTGTTGGATTTCGACGACACGTTAGCTTCCACCGATGCTTCAAGCGGCTTGTCGAGCGTGCAGGTCATTATTACATTCAATATCCTGTTGGCAGAAGAAGTGGTATCAGGTTGCACCTGCATGTCGATGGAGTTGAAGATACCTAATCGTGCCAGATTAGATTGCGTGCGCTCCATCTGATTTACGCGAAATACCCTACCCTCCCTGAAAGCGATACACGAAGGTATAAGATTGTCACGCAAGTGCATAGGCATCATCTTTATCACGTCGCCCTTGGGTGAATGGATGGTATCGGGAGTGCCGCCCCCCTGATTTCGGTAGATAATGGTAGTGATCTTTCCCGTGGTAAACTTATCGAGCGCCCATGAAGGCACATTATCGGGAATCGTGAGCTTAAGAGCTATCGAGCCGGGATTGATGGTGGAGTCGGCGAGATAGTCGATATACTCGGGGCGGAAATAGTAGTAACCCTGGTTGCGCAGGTCGTTGGTGATACGGGTGCGTGCAGCGCTGAGTGAGTCGGTAGAAAATCTGCTGCCCACTTTCAGGTATCGGTTGGCACGCGCCAGCGAGTCGATCATGCGGTTGATGGGTGTGGTCTCGGGGAGCAGGATAATCGAGTCGAGATTATAAGCCGGGCCCGGGTCCACATTATATATAATTGAAGCCTTGCGCTTATTTTTCTTCTGTGCAAGCTCGTAGGAAGCAGTGCCGCGGAAGAAACCGTTGTTGTCGAGAATCTGATTTATCATCTCCACCCTCACCTCGGGGCGCACGTCGCTCACGAGGATAGGCTCCGTGACAAGCCACTCATATATCTTGTGTTTCAGTCCGCTCGGGGGATTGGGCCAGTTGTTGTATACCCAGAGGCCAAGCGGAAACGGCACGCGGTAAGAAGCCGAGCCAAGAAGCGGATTATTGGGTTTCACGGCCACGGCATCGCGTATCTCGCTGCGCAGTTCGGCGGGAACACGCGCCATGGTATCGGCAAAGTTCACGGCCTTGAGTCCGGTATAAAGTATCTCACCTTCGGGCAGGCGCTTGGTGGTGGAGCATGAAGCAAGCATGCACACTGCCGCTATGGTGATCAGGAATATATGTAGTTTAGCCGGTTTCATTTGTCAGTAAGGGTAGTGGTAATGGGTGTAGCGGTTTTGCTCTTGCGTCCGAAGAGGTCGCGGAGCGAATTAAGGCGGCGCTTGAATACGAAGCCCACGCCGGTCTGGGTGATTTCGCCTTCGAGTATGCTCTCATATCCGGTGTGGCGGAAAATGCGCACATACATCGAGCCTGAGCGGTTGAGCAAGTATTCTATCGAGATGTCGTTGATGAGGTTTTGCGACAGGTTCTGGTCAGCATTGGCATCGGTGGAGTAGTTACCGCCCACGATTATCTTCACGCGGTCGTTAAAGAGCGACTTAGATACGCGGTAGCTGTAGCTCGTGGCGGTGGAAGTATTTCCGGCCACGGTCTTGTCATACTGGTCCACGCCGAATGAAATGTCGACGCCCTTGATATTGTTGGCGGCCCAACTGTTGAGCTTCGAGGTCAGGAATGAGTAGAGCGCGTTGCCCGAGAGATTGGCTGTGGCCTGAGTGCCGGCTCCGGTGTACATGTTGGTAATGAGGAGGTTCATGGCGGCATTGGCGCGTTGCTCGGGAGTCATGCCGGCGAGCTCGTTTTCTACGGTGAGGTCATCTTCGGTCGACATGTCAAATGCCACATTGAGATTCTCAAGCGTACCGGTAGCCGAGAGCTCGACGTCGAAGTTCACCAGGCGGGAGTTTTGTCCGTCTTGCGTCACATTGGCCTTGACGCGGTCCACGGCTCTGACATTGATATTGGGATTCATCATATTGCCGCCGAATGACACGTAAGACCCTTCCTTGAAGTTAAACAATTTCTCACTCAGCACCGGAGGCACACTGTAGCGTACGTAGCCGCCGTTGACTGCGAGGCGTCCGGTAAGACTCTCTCCGTTGAGGGGCGACATGGTAAAATCGAGTTCGCCCTGCGGTTCGAGCTGCACGCGGTTGGAGCCGTCGGTGGCGAGGTCTACGGCAAGCACCGAGCCTTCCATCACGCGGAGCATGGCCGTGAGGTTCATCATCATGCCGGAGTTTACGAGCGAATCTGACTTGGCTACCTGAGTAGTGTCGTCAAACTGCACGAATTTCACCAGGTCACCGCTGCTGCGCGATGAGATAGCCGACGAGGCTTCGGGCATGATGTAGGTGACATTAGTACCCGGGAGCACGCTCAGGTCAGCGTCGACCCTCATGTAACTGAGATTACCCTTCACGGTGGCGTCGAGCGATATGAATGCCTTGCCGTAGACGTCGGCACCGCGCGGGCGTGACTGATTTACGATCTGCATATCGTTGGCGTTAAGCGCCAGGTCAATTCCTATGTCAGAGAGATGGCGGGCATCGACGGTACCGTTGACGCTGAGGGGATTATTATTGCAGGCCTTGATAGAGAAATCATTGAATTTCACTATATTGCTGTCCACGGGGATAGGCACGGTGGAGAAATCAAATGTAGTGCCGAGCATACCTACCTTCACGGCCGTAGAATCAAAGTCAATAAAGCCGTTGAATACGGGATTGGCCATATCACCGGTGATTTTCATATTGCCGTTGAGCGTACCCGAGAGGCGGGCCACATTCTGCGGCAGGAAAGGATTGAGCACCTTGAGCGGGAACTTGATCATCGAGAAGTCGAGCAGGAACGGACTTCCTGTCGTGGAGTCGTTGATGGCACCGCGGGCGGTTATAGTCTTGATAGAATCAACCATCAGGGCAATATCGGCATTGACCTTGCCGCCGGCTGAATTTGACAGGTTGACATCGAGGTCAAACGAGCCCACGCGGTCACGTCCGTAATAAAGGTCAGTAAGGCCCACCATACCTTTACCGGTAAGCTCGCTGCGATTCCAGTTGAAGCGCAAATCGGCCGAGAGATCACCTTGCACGGGTGGAGCGAAGGGGTTGATGGCGAGCCAGTCTTGCAGGTGGATGTTGGCCAACTGAAGCACTACGTCATCATAAGCCGCCGAGTCGGCGCTCTGGGGCTTGTCGGTAAAGAGGCGCAGGTAGCTGTTTTCGTATTCGAGGGCTATATCGGCGTTGATGCGCATGTCGGCAAAATCGTAGGTCACGAAGTTGTCCTTGTTGATAGTCCACTTTTTATAAGAGATCGTGGGCTTATAGGGCACGAAACGCGCCGTGACGGAGCTGTCGTTGAACTGCGTGTTGACACCTATCACAAATCCGCTTTCATTCTTGATATTCTGCTGGCGGAGGAATGCCGAGAAGCGATTGGAGGAGACGAAACCGGTGAGGTTTACGTGGGCAAATGCGTCCATCGTGCCCGGGCGGTTGTTGATCGAAAGATTATAGGTGAGGAACCTGTCATGTTGCGAAGCGTCGATATTGATGGTATCGAGCTTCATCGACGACGTGGCAAGGCGCTGCACATTGGCTGAGAATCGGAGCAACGAATCGTTGTGGAAACCGGCAGTGAAGTTGCGGAAAGTGATGTCGGAACTGTTTTGGAGATACTGCGCAGCCACGTTATTAGTGCCCATGGTGAGGAGCATGTCCATGGTGGGCAGGGCTGCCGATACGGTATCCACTTCAAATCTTTTATGAGAAATCTGCTCCGTGACGAGCGCGGAGGCTGAGGATATCTGACTGATGAAATCGGTCAGCGATGCCTGGGAATAGAGGAGCAGGCTGAGGTCGCCGTTGTTAAGCTTGGCTTCGAGGAGCGAGTCTTGCGACAGGAGGTCAAGCCCTATCTTGGGAGTGGTGATATCAAGATTGGGCATACTCCACACGAGGTTGGCCACATCGGCGCGGGCGTCGATATGCCCGGAGTTGACGCCATACCATCCCTTGGAAGTCAGCACGAGCGAACCCTCGTTGCGGTCAGCCACGAGATTGAGTTGCTTCAGATTGATATTTCGCAGGTCGGCGTCGAGGTCATATCGCAGGGTGTCGCCTGAGATGTTGGCCGAGAGGAGCGCGTCGAGTTCTGCACCGGGATTATTGCTGAGGATGTGAGCCTTACCGTTGCCGTCGAGCAGCGACGCGTCGAGGTGTATGTTGCTCAACACGTTACCGAGGTACTCCACGTGGTGGAGGTCAACGTTGGCGTCAAGCGTAGTCTTGGGGGAGAAGAAATTAAGTCCGCGCCCCTTGGCGGTGAGCGTGGCGTCGACCTTATTCACGCCGAGCGAGGGCATAAAGGCTGCCACGGGGAATGAATCTATCTTCACATCAGCCGCATAGCTCTCGGCGAGCTGTACCCAGTTGCCTTTGAGCCCTATCTTGCCGCTGCCGGTGGCGAGGGACACATTACCGTTGATGCGGCCGGGGTTATAATCGACATTTCCGCGCAGGCGCATAGCGGGGATATGGATGGCAGTGTCGAGTGCAAGCACCTTTGAGAAGCGCGGGGTGAGGCGACCTGTGGAGCCTGAGAGTGATATATGGCCTCCGAGCTTATCGAAATTCATGGGATTTTTCACCGTGCCGTCAGCTTTCATTGTGATGACGCCGGGCATATCCAGTTGCAGACGGTTGACATCGAGCAGGCCGGTGGTGCCGTCGATATCCACATTAAGGGTCGTGAGATTGAGCTTTGATAATATAGGTGTGAAACCCGGCATCACTGCTCCCGCGTCGGCCGGACTCACCACTCCACTCGCGCGCAACATCAGCGGCAGGTCAGGGTCAGCCGCAAGGTCCCCCATTCCCATCTCGGCATCGAGCTTCAATGAAGAGCGCTGCGTCTCTATGGAAAACTCGCGGGCATGCATCGCCGCGCTGTCCATAGCAAATGTACCCGACGCGAGCAGCGACAGGCCGCATCGCTCCGTAGCGGCGAGCTTGCGGATGGGGACGGTGATTGCCGCTCCGCGGTTGTAGAACGAATCTATTTCAATCGTGATGTCGGTGACATCTATATAGTTCATATCGAGTCCGGGCAGGGGCTTGGCACCCTTGAGGGCATAGACGGCCTCGCGCCCGGTGAGCGAGAGCTTGTCGGCAGTGATGGTCCACGGCTCTGAGTCGGTCGCCACGGTAATAGTATCGGGAGCTGCGGCTTTGGCCGGCTCTGACGATGGCGCGGGATAGATGTAAGCGGCTGAGACGCTATCGATAGCGAGCGATTTTCCGTGGATGCGGTGGGCGCCCAAGTCTATCACAGCGGCAGTAAGTGAGGCAGTGGAGAGCTTGCACCCGAGGGAGTCAATGGTGGGAAGCATCTCCATGCGGTAAGTAAGATCAGCTATGTCGAGTCTTCCGGCATTGATGAGCCACGGAGTCGAGGCGGTGGTGTCGGTCTTGGCTTCGGTGGTATCGGGAAGCAATCTCATATACACATCGGGGCGCGTCACTTGTCCGCGCGCCACATCGATGGCGCTTTTCTTCAGGTCCACACCTGCACCGCTGATGGCGATGGTGTCGATACGCGCGCGGAGCATCATCACCGAGTCACGGTTGCCGAGCCCGAAGGCGGCGCTCGTGATCATGGCTTCGTCCACATCCACCTTTCCTTCAAGCAGGGGCATGAGCTTGACATTGACGTCGAGCGACCCGGCCTGAAGCAGCGTGTCGCCCGAGGCTTGGATGATTTCTACGTCGGCGGCGCTGAGACGCAGGGGAAATTTCAGGCGCAGATAGCCGATGTCAATCTTCATGCCGGTTGACTCTTCGACCTTGCTCACTGCAATGCGTCGCGCAAAATCCTGAACCCAGGGCACATACAGCAGCACTCCTATGAGCAACACCAGTCCCACCAGACCTACTACGGTCCAGGCCAGAATCTTAAAGATGAGTTTTATAATGTGATGATTCAATGTTATCGTCAGTTTTGTACATTTAACTGCAAATTTAACCACAAAACCCCACAAATAGTTGTGATTTCGGCAAAAAAAATTGCTTGATGCGATTTTTTCACCAAAATCGACCTGAAACTCTCCGAATATGGAATTTTTTCTTTATTTTTGCATGAAATAATTCACTTCACTACTCAATAAAAAGAATATGAAGAAGCACAATTTCTATGCCGGCCCTTCGATTTTGAGCCAGTATACTATCAAAAACACGGCTGATGCCGTGCTTAATTTCGCGGGAACCGGACTCTCGATTCTCGAAGTTTCCCACCGTGGCAAAGAATTTCAGGCTGTGATGGATGAAGCACAGGCTCTCGTAAAGGAGCTTCTCAACGTGCCCGAAGGTTATCATGTGCTGTTCCTGGGCGGTGGCGCAAGCCTCCAGTTTGCCATGGTGCCCTTCAACCTCCTCAAGACCAAGGCCGCATATCTCGATACCGGTACATGGGCCTCCAATGCCATCAAGGAAGCTCGCCTTTTCGGCGAGGTGGAAGTGCTCGCATCAAGCAAGGATGCCAACTATACCTACTACCCCACTGACTACACCGTGCCGGCCGACGTGGACTATTTCCATATCACCACCAACAATACCATCTACGGTACCGAGCTCCGCGAAGATCCCGATGTACCCGTGCCCCTGGTAGCCGACATGTCGAGCGATATCTTCTCGCGTCCCATCGACGTGAGCAAGTATGATATCATCTATGCCGGCGCTCAGAAAAATCTCGCTCCCGCCGGTGTGACTCTCGTTATCGTAAAGGAGAGCGCCCTCGGCCATGTAGAGCGCGCCATCCCCACCATGCTCGACTATCGCACCCACGTGAAGAAGGGCTCGATGTTCAACACTCCTCCCGTGCTTCCCATCTACTCAGCCCTCATGACCCTCCGCTACTATAAGGAAATGGGTGGCGTAGAGGCTCTGCAGAAGATCGACGAGGAAAAGGCAGCCATGCTCTACAAGGCTATCGACGACAGCAAGATGTTTGAAGGCACGGTGACCGACGTAGCTCACCGCTCCATAATGAACGTAACTTTCGTGATGACTGAGCCTTATCGCGAACTCGAAAAGGATTTCGTAGACTTCTGCTCGGCCCGCGGCATCATAGGCATCAAGGGTCACCGCTCGGTAGGCGGCTTCCGCGCTTCGCTCTACAATGCGCTCCCCGTAGAAAGCGTCAAGGCTCTCATCGACGCTATGAACGAATTTGAAGCTCTTCACGTAAAATAATTATAGCGATGAAAATACTTGTTGCTACCGAAAAGCCTTTCGCTCCCGTAGCGATCGAGCAGATGAAGGCCGTGGCCGACGAGGCCGGTGCCACTCTCGCTCTGCTTGAGAAATATACCACCCGCCACGCTCTCCTTCAGGCCGTGGCTGATGCCGATGCGCTCATCATCCGCAGCGATAAGGTTGATGCCGAGGTGCTCGACGCCGCCAAGAATCTTAAGATCGTGGTGCGCGCCGGTGCCGGATATGACAACGTGGATCTCGACGCTGCCACAGCACGGGGCGTAAGCGTGCAGAATACTCCCGGTCAGAACTCTAATGCCGTGGCCGAACTCGTATTCGGCATGGCTGTGATGATGGCGCGCAATATGTACAACGGCACTTCAGGCTCCGAGCTTCGCGGCAAGGGTCTGGGTATCCACGCTTTCGGTCAGGTAGGCCGCAACGTGGCCCGCATCGCACGCGGCTTTGAGATGAACATCTCGGCTCTCGACCCCTATTGCCCCGACAATGTGATGCTCGAAGCAGGCGTTACGCCCGTTCACTCCGTAGAGGAGCTCTATGAGAAAAACCGCTACGTATCGCTCCACATCCCCGCTACAGCCGAGACCCGCGGCTCGGTGGGCTATGACCTGGTGATGCGTATGCCCAAGGGTGGCGTGCTCATCAATACAGCCCGCAAGGAAGTAATCGACGAGCAGGGTCTCATCAAGGCTCTCCTTGAGCGCACTGACCTCAAGTACGCTGCCGATGTAGCTCCTGACCATGCCGTAGAGATGAAGGAACTTTTCGGCGACCGCGTTTTCTTCACTCCCAAGAAGATGGGTGCCCAGACCGCCGAGGCCAATATCAACGCCGGCATCGCCGCCGCCCGTCAGGCTATCGAATTCCTCCGCGACGGCAACGACCGCTTCCGCGTCAACAAGAAATAATCCCGCTCCTATTCCATTCCCTCATCGGCAGCCTCACCCGGCTGCCGATTTTTTTTTGCTCACTGTTAAATTAATCGCTACCTTTGCAGCACACTCAATTATCAATCACTTATTATGAATAAATACCTCTTTTCGACCTTATTAATACTTCTTGGTTTTTGCTGCGTGACCTCATGTGGTGATGATGAAGATGGGCCTGACACTCCCGGCGGAAGCTCGTCGGCCAACTCCATAATTTACATTACATCCTCAGAGTCATGGTGGAGTTCTCAAGCCTTTAACGGTATCGTGCTCTCTGATATTCGTACAGACATCCCCGATCTCGCGTTAGTGGATATTGACGGTCTTCCTTCCGGTTACAAATTAGAACTGGTAAAACTCAGCGGAACTGATGAAAACGGATTTCATTCCTACGAGCTCCGCGCTGATATGCCGGCCATCAGCAAGACGACCTCTTCAAATGAAAATACAAGATTTGAAATCAAGTATAAATTAGAAGGTAACGGTTATCGCGCCGGCAAGGATCAAAAAATTTCAAGATCTAATTCCATTTCAATGCAGCGATTTTACTGTCCCACGCCCGATAAGTCTATCTTATTTGCTGACTGGTATCTAACGGAGGCAGAAGTAACCATAAACGGCTCGTGGTGGAGTTATGACACTTACAACGACAAATATCAATCCTCGTTAGGATATACAATGATCACTTCCACTGACGGCAATCCCCCTATATGGGTAAGCGAGATTCTTGTGAATGAATATCCCGACGGATTAGGCAACCTCCTCTCGGAGACCACTATGTTCTTCGATATTCTTTCAGGATATACACTTCCCGGATTTTACTCATTTATGCCGTGCAAGAATCAGTTGGTTGACGGAAGGTTTAATGATGATCTAAATACAGCTTCCGTAGCCTTCATAAATGAAAATGTAATGCACTGCATAGCGGTAGGAAAAAGTCATACCGGAAGCGTATCCAATATTTACCGCTACACCTTCAAAAAGAAATAATCCCCCGTCCTCCCATCGGCAGCCCCATCCGGCTGCCGATTTTTTTGTCTCCTCATGCTGTTCCCGTTGATAAAAATTGCCAATATTGGAAACTTTTATTATTTTTGCATCCAAGAATGAATAAATTATGGCAAGCAGGATTGAAGACATCGGTACACTCATCCGTCAACGGAGAAAGGCATTAGGAATCACCCAGGAGCAACTGGGTGAGAAAGTGGGAGTGTCGAAATCAGAAATTTCTAAAATCGAAAACGGTAGAGGAATCACCGTTTCCACGATCAATAAACTTACTAAAGCTCTGGGTGTATCGGCAGAAATAGAATTGAAATCCGATACTAAGATTACTACTGACGTAATTCACTTCATCGTCATGAGCATGGGAATGTTTGCCCGCCAGCACAATCTGACAAAGAAGGAGGCTTGTAATTACCTTTCAAGATTCAAAGGGTTGCAATTTTCGATCGACAACTACGAAGTACAGCATCAGCTTTCACTCCAAGATTGTGTGGATGATATGTACGCTATCTGCAAGCGAAATGGGGGTGACGTGGCATGAAACTATATCACGGCTCTAATATGCCTATTGAAAAAATTGACTTATCAAAAGGCAAAAAATTCAAGGATTTCGGCCAAGGGTTTTACACCACTCATATTTATGAGCAAGCTGATTACTGGTCACGTAGAGTTGCTGACCGTTTCGGAGGAACGCCTACCGTAACTGAATATGAATTTGATCTCAACGCCGCGCTCGCTGATGGGTTAAAGGTGAAAATTTTCGAGAATCCTGATAAGGAATGGGCTCTATTTGTGATGGCCAACCGCCACCAAACAGCTACCGAGTTTACTCACGACTTTGATATTATAATAGGCCCTGTGGCCGACGACCGCATGGCAAGGCTTTTCGGACTTTATGATATGGAAGTCATCGATTTGGATGCCGTAGTCAACGGTCTGATTTACAAGAATCTTAACTCTCAATACTTTTTTGCCACAGAGCGGTCGCTCAACTATATCAATCGAATATGACAAAGGAAGATAATAACTTCAATTTCCTGGTGGAGTATATTACTACACGTGTTGTAGAATGGATAATGCGGGATGAGGAGACTGATCTCGTAGATGCGCTGCTTCTCTTTCACAACTCTGAGACCTTTGAAAAGCTGTGCGACCGAGGTACTGATATGTATATCGAAAGCCCTGCATACATCTACCAAATATATAAGGATGAAATGCGTAGAGGTACCCTGAAGAGTTCCGCATTTTAGTAATTTACGCACTAGCCGAGAAGTCGGTGCATAGGAGCAACTATGTAACAATTACTGTTGTCAAAACGCATAATCTTGTAGGGACGCTCCATGGAGCGTCCGGCAGGGTAACAAGGTAACTTTTTACTATCCAACGATTTGCGCGCCGTCCATCGCCGTGGTCGCCGCCGGACGCTCCATGGAGCGTCCCTACCGGACTTTACCGTTGTCTGTTTTCATCTTATGCAACGGAAATACAGCTTGAGCCAGATTTGTCTCCGGAGCGGGGCTTTAGCGAGACAGGGGTAAGTGTGGAAAGGCCCGGGAGCTGATGCTTCCGGGCCTTGTATCAGAGAGTATGTTTTAAACTTTACTTGTGGTAGTCAGCGGGATTAGTAGTTCCACTGGCAAGCAACCATGCGGAGGGCGGTGTCACCCATAGTGCGGAGGTCGGTGATGTTGTTGTAGCGGCAGTTGATGTAAACAAGTGCGGGGTCAAACGAGAGGTCCACCATGTTGAGCTGGTTGTTGTTGCAGATCACACGCTGAAGGAAGGTGAGATTGCTCAGTGTAAGGGTGGTGAGGTCGTTGTAGCAGCAGTCTACATACTGGAGGTTACCGCAGTTCTCTACAGAGAGAGTGGTGAGGTCATTGTAAGAGCATACGAGGTCGAGGAGGTTCTGGCAGTCGCGCACACCCAGAGTGGTCATGTGGTTGTCAGAGCAGATGAGGGTAGAGAGTTCGGGAAGACCTGATACGATCATGGTAGTGATCTCGTTGTCGTCGATGTTGAGGTTCTGGAGCTTAACTACACCGGTGAGGTTGAGCTGAGTAAGCTTGTTGTAACCGCAGTAGAGGTTCTTGAGGTTGGTGCAGCCTTCTACGTTGAGAGCTTCGAGGTGGTTGCCCTGTACGTTGAGGGTCTTGAGGTTGAAGCTGTTGGCGAGGTTGAGTTCAACGAAGAGGTTGTTGGAAAGGTTGAGGTTCTCAAGAAGAGGAGTAGCGGTGATGTCGATGTCGCTCAGGCGGTTCTTGTAGAGAGAAACCTTGGTAAGCACGGGGTTGGCCTTGAAAGTAGCAACGGCAAGTTTGTTGCGGCTTGCGTTAACTTCTTCGAGAGCTACAGCGCCGGTGAAATTGATTCCGGTGAGGGCGTTGCGCGATACATCTACTTTCTTAAGAGCGGTGAAAGCGGTGAGGTCGAGAGTACCGGCAAGCTTCTTGTCTTTCCAGTTGATTTCAACTACACGACCGTTTTCAAAGGTAACACCTTCGATGGCGTCAAACTTATTCACGTCAGCTACCTTAAGAGCTTCAGCATTGGTAGCAGCTTCTACAGCAGGCTGAGAAAGGAATGCCTTAAGCTGTTTTACTTCATTCTTGTCAAGTTTCTGGGCGAAAGCTGTCACGCATCCGAGCATGAGAGCAATCATTAATAACGCTTTTTTCATAAAAACAATAGTTGGTTGAGTTGTTGTAATTTTAACTTCTTAACGCTTCCGCTATGCGAAAGGTTTAATCATGGTTGATTTTTTTCTGATTTTTACCGGATTTTTGATTTAAGATTTGTGCAAACTGTGATGAAATGTATTTTTGGTTTAATATTTAATGTGGTGGATTAGATTTCAGGAGCCCAGGAGCTTGAATAGAATACCCACCATGGCAAGCCCGGCGACGGTGAAAGCCGCAGCCGAGCGGATGTAAAGCGACCATGTGCCCTTGCGCCGGCGTGAGGTCCAGGTGTAGACCCCTCCGCAGACCAAGCCGTAGACCACGGCCGCGAGTATCCATAACATTACATTGCCCATTGCGAGTATTCAGTTCGATCGAGTTATTTCAGTTTAGTCTTCGTGCCCTTCACGCCGCCAACCATCGAGAAGATGTTGGCATCGTAGCTTACGGTCTTCTGGCCGCGCTCGCGGTTACGCTTGAGTGCGAGCTGCACCAGGCGATCCATGAGTTTGTCAAAGCTGATGCCGGTCGCTTCCCAGTGGTAGAACGACAGCGAGCCGGGTATGGTATTGATTTCGTTTACATATATATTATCATTGTCGGCATCGACTATCACATCCACGCGGCTCACACCGTGGCAGCCGAGCACGCGGAAAGTCTCGCCGGCAAGAAATTGTATACGCTCGGTCATAGCCTGAGGCAGTTCGGCCGGGATACGTTTCTGCGAAGCCTGCATACCCTTGGCACCCTTGGAGCCTCCCATATATTTATCGGTATACGAGAGGATTTCACCGCTCTTTATAGGCTCTTCGAGCACTGATGTAGTGTAGTCGTCACAGTCGCCGAGCACCGAGCAGTTGATTTCCTTGAGGTTTTCCACCATGTGCTCCACTATGATGCGGGTAGAATATTTCTCAGCCTCGGCCACTCGCTCCACGAGCTGCTCGCGGTCAACGGCGCGGCCTATACCCACGCTCGAACCGAGATTGGCCGGCTTGACGATGACCGGATAACCGATCTTGCTCTCGATTTTCTCGATGAGCTTGTCGCGCGATGAGTACCATTGCTTATCGGTAAACCACACATAGTCCACCACCGGCACATCGCAGTCACGCAGTATCATCTTCATCGTGATCTTGTCCATACCGTTGGCCGACGCAAGGGTATCGCAACCGGCGTAGGGAATACCTATCGAGTCGAGGATGCCTTCAAAAGTGCCGTCCTCGCCGTTGGAGCCGTGAAGCACCGGTATCACCACATCGAGATGCGCGGCTACGTCGCTGCCGAAGAGCGGTTTCTTTTCCTTATAAAGATTGTAATCACCGTAGACGGGGCGCATATATACAGGCGTGCACTTGGCAAGAAGCGACTTCATGTCGCGGTAGTTGGCCACGTCAAGAAGCGCCTCGCCCATGTACCACTTACCCTGCTTGGATATATATACCGGAGTCACGTCATAGCGGCTGCGGTCTATCGCATGCATGGCCTGGTTGGCCGAGATTACTGATATTTCGTGTTCGGTGGAGCGACCGCCGAAAAACACTCCTATATTAGTTTTCATTTTCAGTATTCACATCAAATTGAGTTACAAAGATAATAAAATTTTCGCAAGAAAGACTACATTTTAACTTTTAATTTCACTCTTTGCACCTCAGTCAGCTATTAAAAGGTGTGTTTTTATACATTGATACCGGCGGATTAGCCTCTTTCACTCAATTTCCGGGACGGTCTGAAAGCCGCGTTCTCCCCATGCAAGCTCCCGCTTGGGAAGGAGGAGAAGGAAGTTTCGCCCTGACCGCTCAAAGGGTATTGCAATCACCGAGCCATTAAGCTCCGCTTTCGGTATCACGCTCGTAACTATGGCTCCCGAATGAAATTCAGCCTCATCAAGTGTAGTAAAATCAAGAGTCTTAGCCTCGGGCGGAAGTATCACGGGGAGAGCGGATTTATGGTTGAAATCGGCTATCGCTTTGCGGTCGCCATAGAGATCCTGCGTGCGGTGGTCAATGCGCTGAAGTGTCCACCACGGTGAGGTGAGATAGTTGACATCGTCGGCGAACACGATTCCGTCGCTCGACGCAAGGTAAGCGCTGTCGATAGCCCTAATCTTATTGCTGAACTCCACAGCAGTCACAGCCGTAGCAACACTCTGAGCCACAGTAAGAATCCATGCAATCGCAGCGAGCGCCGCCGGCATTTTCACATCAGTCCGTCGCCACCAACAGCCGAGAAATATCATCGCGTAAGCCTGGCTGAACCAGCCGCTTCGACCCACAATTCCACCCACTGCCACCGGGCCGAGTGCGATAATAGATGCTATCGCCCACACCACGGCCGGGGAGCGAAACAGCTCCTCGAAATCGCGCTTCTCTCGCTTGCTGAATATCAGTGAAATAACGTAGGCTGCAAAAATTATTAAAGTTACGGGAGCTGATTTCACTACAAGAAGCCAACCGGGATCGTCGGGCACGCGCCATGCCTCTCCTCCCGAAGCACGGAATAAGATGCCCGGCGAAAGCGTGGAAATGATAGTTCCTGCGGCGAAAGCGATAATCAACCACCTCTGCAAATAGCTTAATTCTTTCCACTTCTTTCCTTGCCATAACCATACCATCAGGCCGAGAAGCAACGCCAGAGTGGCCGACTCGTGCATACATCCCGCTATCAGTCCGACGACGGTTATCAAGCCGGTTTTCAAGCTATTACGCTTTACTTTAGCCAATCTTATGAATAGATAAATAGCACCGAGGACTATCGCGAGAGTGAAGGGATAGTTGAAGGCAAAGTCGATGGTAAACATCATGTCCCACCACGGAAACAGCAGTGCATACACGGCCACCAACACCACGGCCATTGATGAATATTTCCTATCCCGCAAACCTCCGAGCCTCACTATCAGCGCGGCTCCGGCCAGGGCCGCCAAGCCGAGAATCACGTCGATAATCCACTTGGGCAGCAGGCCCATGCTTAGCGATGCGAGGAAGTTGGCCATGCGGCCGTTGGCGTGCAGCCAGTGGCGCAGGTCGTAGAGCCAGAACTGCCACACAGGATAGTGGCCGTCGAGCCCCGTAGCGGTGCGGTGTACCATCAGGTATCCCCAGTCATCGCCGAAATATGGCGTGAGAAGATACATCATGGTGAAGGTCACCCCTATCACTGCAAGCAGCGAGTAAAGAGCCCAAGCGCCGATTTTTCCACCTCTAAGATTTTTCATATTCACAAAGGTAGTCAATTTCGACAAGAAATGATTAACTTTGTGGAAACTATTGGTAAATTGTAGATACTTATGTTAGAATACATCTCCGGAACCCAACACGACCTCACGCCCACCACCGTAGTAGTGGAAGCATCGGGCGTGGGCTATCTGCTCAACATATCCCTCACCACCTTCGCCGCCCTTGAGCATAATAAGGAGGGCGAATCGGTAAAACTCCTCGTGCAGGAAATAATACGCGAGGATGCCTGGACGCTCTACGGATTTGCCACCGCGGCCGAGCGCGATCTCTTCAGGCTGCTCAATGGTGTGTCGGGCGTGGGAGCCGCCACGGCTCGCATGATTCTGTCGTCGATGCAACCGGCTGAGATCGAGCAGACTATAATCAACGGCGACCATTCGCGACTGAAAAATGTGAAGGGAATAGGACTAAAAACCGCCCAGCGCATAATTGTTGACCTCAAAGATAAAATAAAACCCTCTGACCCGACGTTATTATTACAACCCGACCTTCCCAACAGCAGCGCCGCTCTCGAAGAGGCTCTTGCCGCGCTGGTCATGCTGGGCTTCCCCCGCCCGCAGGCCGCCAAGGCGCTCAAGAAAATCTTTGATGCTGATCCTACCGTCAGCGTGGAGGCTGCCATTAAGAAGGCATTCACCATGATGTAATAACGTTGAGGCGATATAGTAAAAATATACAGAGCTTAGTATCTCATATTGTGTGCATTGCGACCCTTGTGGCTGCAATGCTCGTCATGTCTGTACCCGCCGCAGCCCAGTATGCCACTCCGGGCTTTACGCCTCCGGCTCCGGCATGGTCAGTGTCACCGGCCACGCCGCTCGACAGCGTCATGCTCCCCTACCCCGTCCAGCCCACGATTCCTCAGGGTTATGAGGACATCATGGCTGAGGAGTTTGCCGCCGACCTCGACAATCCGTCCAACATCACCACTACTGCCGAATACGACCCCGTGACGGGTATGTATATCGTCCGCACCCGCTTGGGTGAGAGTGATATAGTTACGCCCTTTTTCATCTCGGCCGACCGCTACAACGAGTATCTCACCCGCCGCGACATGCAGGAGTATTTCCGCCAGCGCAATACCGAGGCTATCGAGAAGAAGGAAAAGGAGCCGTTCAATATCCTCGACATGAACTTCGCCCTCGGACCGCTCGAAAAGATATTCGGCCCCGGCGGCGTGCAACTCAAGACTCAGGGCTCGATTCAGATTTCTACGGGCGTGAAGTCCAATAAGACTGACAACCCCGCTCTCTCGCTCACCAACCGCCGCAAGACCTACTTTGACTTTGACCAGAAGATTCAGGCCACGGTGTCGGCCAGCGTGGGTGACCGACTGAAATTTAACATGACCTATAATACCGACGCGACTTTTGACTTTGACTCCAAGAATCTCAAGCTCGCTTACGAGGGCCATGAGGACGACATCGTGAAGAGCATCGAGGCCGGTAACGTGTCGATGACCACCGGATCGTCGCTCATACGCGGTAGCACGGCTCTATTCGGTATCAAGGCTAAGCTGCAGTTCGGCAAACTCACCGCTACTGCGCTCGTGTCGCAGCAGAACTCCGAGTCGCGCTCTGTCAATACCAAGGGCGGCGTGCAGACTACCGATTTCTCCATCAATGTAGACAATTACGACCAGAACCGCCACTTCTTCCTTGCCCACTTCTTCCGCGACAATTATGACCGCTTCGCGTCAAAACTGCCGTTTGTATCATCTGGCATCAAGATTACCCGCATCGAGGTGTGGGTCACCAATAAGAACAGTAATTTCAATCAGTCGCGCAACTTCGTGGCCTTCGAGGACCTGGGTGAAAATACCCATCTGGCAAGCAACTACTGGCAGCCCGATTACTCGATACCCGTACCCTCCAACAGCTCCAATAATCTTCTTCAGGTCATCAAGACACAGTATCCCGACGCCCGCAACATCAATGCCGTAACACAGACACTCGAACCGCTCAGCGCCTACGGAATCGATGGCGGTACTGACTTTGAGAAAGTGGAGAGCGCGCGCCAGCTTTCGTCGAGCGAATACTCCCTCAATTCCACCCTCGGCTACATATCTATAAAGGCGGCGCTTAATGCCGACGAGGTATTGGCCGTGGCTTATGAGTATACTTACAACGGTCAGGTCTATCAGGTGGGCGAGTTTTCGAGCGACATTACTTCCACCGAGCAGTCGCTCTACCTCAAGATGCTCAAGTCCACCACCGTCGACACGCGCCAGCCCATGTGGGACCTGATGATGAAAAATGTATACTCTCTTGGAGCTTATCAGGTGCAGAAATCTAATTTCCGCCTCAACATCAAGTATCTGAGCGACACCACCGGCACTGAAATCAATTATCTCCCCGTGCCGTCGATCGCCAATCAGCCGCTGCTTCAGGTGATGAACCTCGACCGCATCGACTCCAACGAGGCCTCCAACCCCGACGGATTCTTTGACTTCATCGAGGGCTACACCATAATTTCTTCCACCGGTAAGATTATCTTCCCGGTAGTGGAGCCGTTTGGCTCTCATCTTGCCTCGAAAATAGGCGACCCGGTGCTTGCCGAGAAATATGTATATCAGGAGCTTTACGACTCCACGCTCGTGGTGGCGCGCCAGTTTGCCGACAAGAATAAGTTTGTAATCAAGGGTAAATACCAGGCCTCGGCCGGCTCGCAGATTCGCCTCAACGCCATGAACGTGCCCCGCGGGTCAGTCATCGTGATGGCCGGCGGCGTGCAGCTCGTGGAAAACAGCGACTACACGGTCGACTATGCCATGGGTATCGTCACTATTACCAATCAGAGCATCATCGACTCGGGCCAGAGTATAAGCGTCACGCTCGAAAACCAGTCAATGTACTCCACCCAGCGCAAGACACTCCTTGGCCTCGACCTGCAATACCGCTTTAACAAGAATTTCACCCTCGGCGGTACCCTCCTCCATTTCTCAGAGAAAGCTCTCACTGAGAAGGTCAACATAGGCGACGAGGTTATCAACAATACCATGTGGGGTCTCAACCTGTCGTATAACACTGACTTCATGTGGCTCACCAATCTTCTCAACAAGATTCCCACCGTCAACGCCACCCAGCCGTCGACGCTCAACGTGCAGGCCGAATTTGCCCAGCTCGTTCCCCATACGCAGAAGACCGGCTCCAACAAAGGTTCATCCTACATCGACGACTTTGAGTCGACTCAGATAGGTATCGACCTCCGCTCGCCTTACTCATGGTTTCTCGCATCTACGCCTTATGACCCGTCGCCCGACGCGCTCTTCCCCGAGGCGGCGCTGAGCGACAATGTGGCCTACGGTAAAAACCGCGCGCTGCTGTCGTGGTATTACATCGACCGCATGTTCACGGCCCGCAACTCCTCGCTTTGCCCCGGATACATCAAGAGCGACTACAAGCAGCTCAACAATCCTTACGTGCGTGAAGTCACCTCGCGCGAAATCTTCCCCGGCCGTCAGCTCACCTACGGTGAATCCAATACCATCCAGACCCTCAACCTCTCCTTCTACCCCAACGAGCGCGGTCCCTACAATCTCGACGCCACCAATATCACTGACGAGGGCTACCTCAACAACCCCGAGAAACGCTGGGGCGGTATAATGCGCAAGATGGACAATACCAACTTCGAGCAGTCTAATATCGAGTATCTGCAATTCTGGATGCTTTCGCCATTCCTCGACCCCGAGAATCCTAATCTTGAGGGCGGCGACCTGTATATCAACTTCGGCGAAATCTCCGAGGATATATTGAAAGACGGCTTGAAGAGCTACGAAAACGGTATCCCTGTCGACGGCAACGATCAATTCCTCCGCGAGACGGTATGGGGTCGCACTTCGTCGCAAAACTCTCTCACTTACGCCTTTGACAACAACTCATCGTCGCGCCGCCTGCAAGACGTGGGTCTCGACGGTCTGCCCAACGAGATGGAGTATGATTTCTCGTCTTACAAGGACTACCTCGACGGTCTGCGACGTCGCCTCTCTCCCTCGGCTATAGAGCGGATGCAGGCTGACCCGTTCTCAGCTTTCAATGACCCCGCAGGCGATAATTACCATTTCTACCGCTCGTATCAGTATGACGAGATGCGCGCCTCAATTCTTGAACGCTATAAGCGTTACAACGGCGTGGAAGGCAACTCGCTGTCGCCCGAGGATGCTCCCGACGCTCTTTACCAGTCGTCGCGAAGCACTCCTGACGTGGAGGATATCAATCAGGACAACACGCTCAACGAGTATGAGCGCTATTTCCAGTATCGCGTTTCCATCCGCCCCGAGGACCTCGAAGTGGGCCGCAACTTTATCACTGACAAGCAGGTGAGCTACGTGCCGGCCATAAATGAGGAGCCTCAGGAAGTGGTATGGTATCAGTTTAAGATTCCTTTGTCGAGCTACGAGAAGGTGGTGGGTAATATCAACGATTTCTCCACCATTCGATTCGCCCGCATGTTTATGACCGGGTTCAAGAACACCACTCACCTGCGTTTCGCCACATTTGAACTCGTGCGCGGCGAGTGGCGCAGCTACGATTTCAACCTCAATAACCGCTCCGACGCTCCCGCCGAGGGCGAACTCGACATCTCGGTGGTCAACATTGAGGAGAATGCTGACCGCGAACCGGTCAACTATGTGCTCCCTCCGGGCGTGACCCGTATCTCTGACCCGGGTCAGAGCCAGATAGTGCAGCTCAACGAGCAGTCTATCTCGATGAAAGTCACCGGCTTGCGTGCTGGCGACGGTCGCGGTGTATACAAAAACACTCAGCTCGACCTTCGCAACTACAAGCGCCTCCAGATGTGGGTACACGCTGAAAAGCTCATCGACGATGCTACGTCGCTCAAGTCGGGCGAACTCTCGGTATTCATTCGCCTCGGCTCTGACGTGAAGAGCAACTATTACGAGTATGAAGTGCCCCTGGAGCTCACTCCTCCGGGACATTATACCGAGGATGCGTCAGACCGCTATAAGGTGTGGCCGCGCAGCAACTTCCTCGACCTTGACCTGCAGTCGCTCGTGAGCCTGAAGCGTGAACGCAATCAGGCCAAGAGTGAGAACCGTCCCGGCGTGGGATACGCTACGCTCTTCACCGGTCGTGACCCTGAAAACGAGCGCAACCGCATGGCGGTGATCGGTAATCCCTCGCTCAGCGACATCCGCGTGATGCTGGTGGGTATACGCAACAATGCTTCCACTACCAAGGATGGTATCGTGTGGCTCAATGAGCTTAAGGTTACTGACTTCAACAGCGAGGGCGGTTGGGCCGCGAAGGCCAATGTGAATTTGGGGGTCAGCGACGTCGCTACGCTCAACTTCGGTGCGCATGTCGAGACAGCCGGTTTCGGCGGTGTGGATCAGTCGCTCAACCAGCGTCGCCTCGATGATTACGAGCAATATAACTTTGCCGTGCAGGTCGATGCCGGCCGCTTCCTCCCCGCTGCCGCCAAGCTCCGCGCTCCCATCTTCTACTCGGTTTCAAAGGAAACTACTTCTCCCAAATACAATCCTCTCGATCAGGACGTGTTGCTTAAGGATGCTCTTGCCGCAGCCACCACTCGTCAGGAGAAGGACTCGATTAAGAATTACGCCGTAGAGCGTTCCACCGTAGAGAGCTTCTCCATCTCGGGACTGAATTTCGACGTGCGCTCCAAGACTCCCATGCCCTGGGATCCGGCCAACTTCACTTTCAATTTCTCATTCAACAAGCAGTCAAAGAACGATCCTACCACCGAGTATGAGAATACTAATGATTACCGCGGATCGTTCCAGTACTCTTACTCGCCCTTCATCAAGGGCTGGAAGCCGTTTGCCAACATCAAGAGCAAGTCAAAGCACCTGAAGTTTTTCAAGGACTGGGAACTTAACTGGCTCCCCAACTCGATTACTTTCCTCACCACCATGTCGCGCTACTACTACGAGATGCAGACGCGCTCGGAGACCGACGTTGACTTCCAGCTGCCCGTGTCGGTGAGCAAGAATTTCCTTTGGGACCGCCAGCTTGCCATCAACTGGAATATCACCAAGACGCTCGCCTTTACGTTCAACTCCAATACTTCGGCCCGCATCGAAGAGACCGTCGGCGCCGTCAACCGCAAGCTGTTCCCCGACAAGTATCGCGAGTGGAAGGATACGGTGTGGTCGTCGATTCTCTCCATGGGTACCCCCTGGAGCTACAACCAGACTTTCACAGGCTCTTACAAGGCTCCATTCTCCAAGATACCGGTCCTTGACTGGCTCAATGCATCGGTGAGCTACAATGCCACCTATCGCTGGGATCGCGGTGCTGAGGTCGACGGCATCTCGCTCGGCAACACCGTGGCCTCGCAAGCTGCATGGAATGCCGACGGCCGCATCAACTTCGAGACTATCTACAACAAGTGGACTTTCACCAAGGAGGTAAACAAGCGCTTCGCATCGCGACGCACTGCCGCCACTGCCAAGAAGCCCAAGAAGTTTGAGCGCTCGTTTGCCCTGCTCCCCGATACCACTCTCACCATCAAGCACAATCTCCGCACCCGCAAGGTGAAGGTGAAGGCTGTGACGAGCGACGGTAAGCCGTTTGCCGTCAAGACCGAGGTCATCGACCCCAATTCTATCAAGGTGCTTGACCGCGGTACCACGATGCTCAAGTTTACCATCGAGGAAAATCTTAAGGACGAGAAGGGATTCTGGCGCAATGCTGCCGAGTATGCCATGCGCTTCGTGATGAGCCCGCGCACGGCTTCGCTCCGTTTCCGCGACACCCGCTCGCTCTCGCTCCCGCTTTTCCGCCCCAATATCGGTAATGTATTCGGCCAGACTACAAGCTACGGTCCCATGGCGCCGGGTCTCGGATTTGCTTTCGGTTTCTTCGGCGCTGACTATGTGGATCGTGCCAAGGAGCGCGGATGGCTTATCACCGACGATGGCCAGACGTCGCCGGCCGTGTGGTCGCGTGCGCGCGAACTTAATATAGAGCTTACTCTTGAACCCGTGCGCGGTCTTAAGATTCAGCTTACCACTAACCGCACCGACAATCGCAACCAGCAGAACCAGTTTATGTATGACAACGTAGCTCCCACGCTCTCGGGTTCGTATACCAAGACCCATGTTGCCATCGCCACGGCTCTCGGCTCATCGAGCGCGGGCAACGGGTATTATTCCAAGGCGTTCAGCAATTTCCTCGATTATATTCCCGTGATTGCTGACCGCGTAGAGCAGCAGTATCACGGCGTCAACTACCCCACGGGCGGTTTCATGAACGGTAATGCCCATGCCGGTAATCCGTTTAATCCCGAGGTGGGCACGGTGAGCCCCACGAGCTCCGACGTGCTTATCCCGGCATTCCTCGCCGCATACTCGGGCACGAGTCCGGGCAAGCAGTATCTGTCGCCGTTCCCGTCGTTTGCCCACGCGCTCCCCAACTGGCGAGTGACCTACGACGGCCTGATACAGATAGGTAATCTATCGAATATCTTCAAGTCGTTCACCCTCACTCATGCTTATCAGTGTACCTACTCGGTAGGCTCATATTCCTCTTACCTCAACTGGATTTCTGCCGACGGTAGCAACCTCGGCTTCACGCTCGACGAGCTCACGGGCAGCCCCATCCCGTCGTCGCCCTACAATATTTCGTCTGTAGCCATCACCGAGAAATTTGCACCGCTTATCGGCGCTGCCATCACGTTTAAAAACGAGCTCACCGTCTCGGCCGAGTATCGCGACAGCCGCACACTTACGCTCAACACCTCAGCCGGTCAGGTGGTGGAGGCCACTACCCGCGGCCTCACCATAGGCGCCGGCTACAAGATAGTGGGATTCAACACGTTCCTGAAGATGAAAGGCTCGGGCGTGGGTGTAAGCAACGACCTTACGCTCAACGCTGACTTCTCGCTCCAGCACACCCAGGCGCTCATACGCCGCATCGAGTCAAATTACTCTCAGCCCACGTCGGGTACACGCACGATCAACATGAACGTGTCGGCCAACTACGTAATGTCGCGCCGCATCACGATGGGCATGTTCTTTGACCATCAGGTCAACACCCCCATCGTGTCGACATCCTCCTATCCCACCACCAACACTTCTTTCGGTATCACTCTCAATCTCTCCCTCGCCCGATAATCACCTTCAACTACCATGGATCGCATCATCAACCACATCACTGACGACGACCTGTATAAGTTTACTATGGGTTGCGCCGTCATCGACAATTATCCCCGCGCTCAGGTTAAATATGAGTTCACTGACCGCTCGGGGCGTATCTATCCCGCAGGATTTGCAGCCGAGCTCCGCCGTCAGATCGACGAGCTCGCATCGCTCTCGCTCACGGCCGACGAGCACGATTTCTTCCGCCGCCGCTGCCCGTATATCCCCGAATGGTATCTTACTTTCCTTAAAGGCTTCCGCTATGACCCGCGCCGAGTGAAAGTGGAGCAGGATTGCGATGGCCGGCTCCACATCCACATCGAGGGCAACTGGAGCGAGACTATATTGCTCGAAGTAAAGATTCTCGCTATCGTTTCGGAACTGTATTTCATCATGACGGGCGAAAGAGCCGGCATGGATATGGCCGACTTCGAGGTGCGCAGCCGCCGCAAGGGCGAGCGCTTGATCGAGGCGGGGTGCTCGTTCAGCGACTTCGGTACCCGCCGCCGCGCGTCGTTTGAGGCTCAGGATAGATTGGTGGCCACGATGAAAGAGGTGTCGGAATCACTTTCAGGTCCGGGGCATTTCACCGGTACAAGCAATGTGTATCTGGCCAT
Organism: uncultured Staphylococcus sp.; assembly: GCA_964477665.1. Lineage (GTDB taxonomy): Bacteria > Bacteroidota > Bacteroidia > Bacteroidales > Muribaculaceae > Duncaniella. The sequence continues at coordinate 3,619 of CAYZFG010000005.1, read as the reverse complement.
GAAATATGACCTCGTCCCCATCGGCACGATGGCTCATGAACTGATGTGCGCCATAGCTGCCATGTATGGTCCGCAGATGGCTAATCATATTGCCATGCGCGCCTGGTCGACCACCTTCCGCGGTGCGCTCGGCACTTTCCTCTACGATACTTACGGCTGGAATATCTTCTCGATGAATTTCTCGGAGGATTATGCCAATATGTTCAAGGGGTTGCGCGTGGACAGCGGAGATAACTTCGAGCAGCTCGACCTCATCACGGCCAAGTACCGCTCGCTCGGTATCGACCCCGCCACCAAGCAGGTAGTGTTCAGCAACGCGCTCGACGTGGATCGCGCCATCGAGATTCAGCACGTGGCTGCGTCGCGATGCATCCCGTCGTTTGGCATCGGCACTCATTTCACTTGCGATTTCCCCGGAGTGAAGCCGCTAAATATCGTAATCAAACTCCTCGCTGCCAAGATCACCGAGAAGTGGGATTTCTACAACGATACCTGCAAGCTCAGCGAGGATCATGGCAAGTATACCGGTGACCCGGCTGTAGTGAAGCGTTTTCGTGAAATACTCCATTTAGACTGATTCCCATGAAGAAATATATTTTTGCAGCGATGGCAGCCGTGACGTTGACGGCCGCCGCGCAATCGGTTCCCGCTCCCGTCAAGGATGTCAACGGGGTGATCGACAATACCCCCGACAGTATTTCCAAAGCCATGACCGCCCGCCCCGTCGCCGGCTCTACGCGTCGCGGTGACAATCCGGTACTCTTTCTCGTGGGCAACTCCACCATGCGCACCGGCACGCTGGGCAACGGCAACAATGGCCAGTGGGGCTGGGGATATTTCATGCACGAGTATTTTGACCCTCAGCGTATTTCGGTGGAGAATCACGCACTGGGCGGCATGAGCACCCGCACGTTTTACAATCGTCTGTGGCCCGACGTGCTGAAGGGTGTGCGCGAGGGCGACTATGTTATTATCGAGCTCGGCCACAACGACAACGGCCCTTACGACAGTGGCCGCGCCCGCGCCACTATCCCCGGTACAGGCAAGGACTCGCTCAATGTCACCATCGCTGAAACAGGTGAGCGTGAGACCGTATACAGCTACGGCGAGTATCTGCGCCGCTACGTAGATCAGGTCAAGGCACGCGGTGCTAATCCTATATTACTTTCGCTTACTCCACGCCTGGCTTACGATGACCGCGATAGCACGCGCGTGACCCGCGTGGATTCTACTTTCGGTCTTTGGGCACGGCAGATTGCCGGGGAAAAGGATGTGCCGTTTGTAGACCTCAACGATATTACGGCAAGGAAATATGAGCGATACGGCAAGGAGAAAACCAAGACTATGTTTTACCTCGACCGCATCCACACATCGGCTTTCGGCGCTCGTGTCAATGCCGAGAGCGCAGCCGAGGGTATTGCCGGACTTGATGGTTGCGGGCTTCGCGACTATCTTCTTCCCGCGCAGGTTGATACTGTCACCGGTGCATCGCGCCGCGGCGACAATCCGGTATTATTTATAATAGGTGATTCCACCGTGAAAATCGACTCCGTAGGCGACGATACGATGTGGGGCTGGGGCGACGTGATTGCCGAGCGATTTGACCCCGTGCGCATCTCAGTGGAAAATCATGCCAAGGCTGGCCGTAGCGCCCGCACTTTCATTGAGGAGGGGCGCTGGGATAAGGTGTATAATGCTCTGAAACCTGGCGATTTCGTATTGATACAGTTTGGCCACAACGATGGCGGCGACATCGCTACCGGTAAGGCGCGGGGCGAACTCCCCGGCGCGGGCGGCGAAAGCAAGGTTTTCCGTATGGAGAAGGATGGCGATTACCGCGTGGTGTACTCTTACGGCTGGTATATTCGTAAGTTTATCGACGATGCCCGCGAGAAAGGAGCAACTCCCGTAATCGTAAGTCCGTCTCCCCGCAACCGTCGCCTCGACGGCAAGATCGAAAGTCTCGAATCTACTTTCGGCGGTTGGGCTCGCGATGTGGCGGCCAAGCGCAAGGTTGACTTCGTGGACCTCAACGGTATCTCGGGAGCCAAACTCGACAAGATGGATGCTGACTCCGTGGCGCTGTTTTTCAAGAAAGACCATACTCATTCAAGCCGTCGCGGCGCTGCCCTTAATGCCGCAAGCGTGGCCGAGGGCATCGAGGCTTCGGGAAGCACTTTGGCCTCTTATCTTCTCCCCCGCGTGATGGATTATGATATGATGACCGCCGGCGAGTACACTGAAGAGCGCGGCTACGGATGGGATTTCGGCACGAGTCCTGACCGCCGCAAGCCCCGCCCGTTTATGTTCTCCACGCGCGTGCCTCGCGACGGCAACTATCGCGTCACCGTGACCTTGGGCGACCGCAAGCATGCCGGGTCAACCACCGTGCGCGCGGAGAGCCGCCGACTCATGGCCGAAAACGTAGAGACTCGCAAGGGCGAGAAGCGCGAGATTTCATTTAATGTGGCAAAACGTAATCCTCAGATCAATACTTCGTCGCGCGTCAAGATCAATCCCCGCGAGCGCGGCACTACCACGTGGGACGATAAGATTACGCTCGAATTTACCGGTAAGGCTCCGGTGGTGGAGCGTGTGGTCATCGAGCCGATAGAGCAGACTGACTCGGTGGTAACTCTCTTCCTTTGCGGCAATTCCACCGTGGTCGACCAGACCTACGAGCCTTGGGCGTCATGGGGTCAGATTGTGCCCCGCTACCTCGACTCAACTATCGTGGTGGCCAATCATGCCGAGAGCGGCGAAAGCGCCCAGTCGTTTATCGACAAGAAGCGCCTCGACAAGGTACTCTCGATGGCCAAGAAGGGCGACTACATGATTATCGAGTTTGGCCACAACGACCAGAAGCGTCGTAGCCCGGGCAGCGGCGCGTGGTACAGTTTCTCGACCAACCTCAAGATTTTCATCGACCGAGCCCGTCGCGCCGGTGTCACCCCCATCTTTGTAACTCCTGCTTGCCGCCGCGCTTTTGACGAGGATGGCCACGTGCTCGACACCCACCTCGACTACCCCGACGCCATGAAAGCCGTGGCCGCGCGTGAAGGTGTCCCCGTCATTGACCTTAACACCATGACCAAGTCGCTCTACGAAGCCCTCGGCACCGAAGGCTCCAAGAAAGCATTCGTTCATTACCCCGCCGGCACATTCAAAGGTCAGACCACAGCCCTCGAAGACAACACCCATTTCAATCCTTACGGAGCCACCCAGATAGCAAAATGTGTGCTTAAAGGACTAAAGGAAGCCGTCCCCGCTATAGGCCAACACATCATCAACCTTCCCGCCTATGATCCGGCTCAACCCGACGATCCCGACACATTTTACTGGCCTGAAGCGATATTTATACAGCTCGACCGGCCCTACGGATCCTGATTATTAACCCCTTCACATAGCGGCGCTCACTGTAATTTACGGTTAGCGCCGCTTTTCGTGTCATTTTGCTACTAAAAACCACTAAAACCAACCAAAACTCCACCCATTCGATAAATTTCGAGCAAAAAGATAAAATAATTGTTAAAATATTTGCATAATCCCCCGACCCGCCTTAAATTTGCAATGTGTTTTTCATGGTATTAGATTTAAGGTTAACAAAGATTGGTTGTCG
>CAYZFG010000004.1:0-78686 GCA_964477665.1 uncultured Staphylococcus sp. | reverse complement strand
TACACTTTTTCCGCTTTTAGACGCAAATCGCCCGCGCTGCTGTGGCGGCGCGGGCGTATATAGGGGGAAGAATCAGTGCTTATCAGGCTTCAATCTTCTTGTAGCGGGGTACGAGGAGCTTCATGATGCACCAGCCTACGAGGTAGGCCACACCGCATATACAGAATACGATGAAGTAACCTGCGGGCTTACCCTCGAAGCTGAAGAGCGACATATTGGTCTGCGCTGCGAAGTTAAAGAGAATACCAGACCCCTTGTTAATGAGTGCGGATCCGATACCTCCGGCCATACCGCCGATACCGATGATGGTTGCGATGGTCGACTTGGGGAACATATCACCTACTACGGAATAGATGTTGGCGCTCCACGACTGGTGGGCTGCGCCGGCTATACCGATGATGATGATAGGCACCCATAGGGATACGCCGCTCAGGGGCTGAGCAAGAACAGCCAGCAAGGGAAAGAGAGCGAAAATGAACATAGCTTTCATGCGGGCGGCGTAGGGGTTGATGTCGTAACCCTTGCGTGCGTCGCGGTTCATGATGATCGAAGGCAGCTTACCTCCGTAGATCGAGAGCATGGTGATGAGGTAGAGCACGAAAATCATGAGCATACCTGTGCCCTCTGAAGTCGAGAGCTTAAATACGTCGGTAATATAAGCGGGGGTCCAGAAGAGGAAGAACCACCATACACCGTCAGTGAGGAACTTACCGAAGATCACTGCCCAGGTCTGGGGATACTTGAAGCACTGCCAGAAGGGGATAGTGGCAGTCTCGCTGTCTTCTATCTCAGCTTTCTCGCGGGGCGTTTCGTTGGGGTCAGTGTTGTCCTGCTCGATGTAAGCGAGCTCGGCTTCATTTACGTGGGGGTTCTGAGCGGGCTCCTTATAGAGGAATACCCAGAAGCCCATCCACACGAAACCGAGGGCACCGATAACGATAAACGCCATTTCCCAACCGTTACCCCAACCAATGCCCTTAAAGAACATGGCAAGCGGGCCGATGGTGAAGGGAGCGATGAGGGCACCTACGGCCGATCCGGCATTGAAGATCGATGTAGCGTAAGCGCGGTCACGCTTGGGGAAGTACTCGGCTGTAACCTTGATGGCAGCGGGGAAGTTACCGGCCTCACCGAGGGCGAGTATTGTACGAGCTGCGAGGAAGAAGTAGACAGAAACAGTAGCGATAGTCATGGCTAGGTCACCAGTCGCTTTTACGAGGCCGGCTGCGTCGTGGAGACCGAGGGTAACTTCTGTGGCCCATCCGCACGCAGCGTGGAGGCATGCGCCCGCTGACCATACGCCGATTGCCCAAAGATAACCTTTCTTGGTACCCATCCAGTCAACAAAGCGACCGGCAAGGAGGTTGGCTACGGCGTAGACGATCGAGAATATGGCGGTAATTGTACCATAGTCGTCGTCAGTCCAGTGAAACTCGGGAGCGATAAATTCCTTCCAGGTCAGTGAAAGCACCTGACGGTCCATATAGTTGACCGTAGTAGCCAGAAAGAGTAGCGCACAGATAACCCAACGAAAGTTGGTCATCTTATGATTGGCTGCTGTGAGCAAAGAGGTATTGGCCATGATCAGAACTTGAAATAGTTTTTAGCGTTGTTGTAGCAGATATCTTCAATCATCTGATTGACGCGCTTTTCCTCATAGCCGGTGTAGGGGATGGCACCGTTTTCCACGTCGTTGCCCACGAGGTTACAGAGCGTGCGGCGGAAGTATTCGTGGCGGGGATATGAGAGGAACGAGCGGCTGTCAGTAAGCATACCCACGAAGCGGCTGAGAAGGCCCAGGAGCGAGAGGGCGTTCATCTGCTTCTCCATACCGTCTTTCTGATCGAGGAACCACCAGCCTGAGCCAAACTGGATCTTGCCGGCTACCGAGCCGTCCTGGAAGTTGCCGAGCATGGTGGCGATAACTTCGTTGGCCGAGGGATTGAGGTTGTAGAGGATAGTCTTGGCGAGCTTGCCGCGGGTGTTGAGCTTGTCGAGATACTTGGCCATGGACTTGGCGGTGGTAAATTCACCTATCGAGTCAAAGCCGGTATCGGGACCAAGGAGCTTAAACATCTTGGTATTGTTGTTGCGGATAGCGCCGTAGTGGAACTGCTGAGTCCAGCCCGACTCATAGTCCATCTCGCCGAAGATGATCATCATGGCGCTCTTGAACTTATGGATTTCGTCGTGGGTGAGCTCCTTACCGCCGTAAACCTTATTGAAGATGTCGTTGATTTCCTCGTCGGTGTAGTCGGCTGCATAGAATTCCTCGATACCGTGGTCGCTCAGGCGGCAACCCATTTCCTCGAAGAAGTCGTGACGCTTCTGGAGGGCGTCGATCATATCGGAGAACTTGTTGATTTCCACGCCTGAAACTTCAGCGAGCTTCTCTACGTAGGCACGGAATTCGGCGGGATTCTCCACGGCCATAGCCTTATCGGGGCGCCAGGTGGGGAGCATCTTCACTTCAAAACCGCTGTCCTTCACCTGCTTGTGGTATTCGAGCGAGTCGACGGGATCGTCGGTGGTGCACACGGTCTCCACGTTGTAGCGACGCATCAGGCCGCGGGCGGTCATGTTGGGGTCGTTGAGGAGCTTGTCGTTACACTCGTCAAAGATTTCGCGGGCAGTCTCGGGGTTGAGGAGCTTGTCGATACCGAAAGCAGTCTTGAGCTCAAGGTGAGTCCAGTGGTAGAGGGGGTTACGGAAGGTATAGGGTACGGTCTCGGCCCACTTCTGGAATTTTTCCCAGTCGGTAGTATCGGTGCCGGTGCAATAGCGCTCGTCTACACCGTTGGAACGCATGGCGCGCCACTTGTAGTGGTCACCGCCGAGCCATATCTCGGTGATTGATTTAAACTTGTGGTCATCGGCCACCATCTTGGGGATAAGATGGCAGTGATAGTCGATGATGGGCATCTCGGCCGCATGCTCGTGATATAACTTCTGCGCGGTTTCAGTCTGCAGCAGGAAGTTTTCGTCCATGAAAGGTTTCATCTGGTAGATAATGAGAGGTTATTAGAGTTTAAGATATTTTACATCAGAGTGTTACGCCATTCTTGAAAATAGCGATTTCGTGGATACCGGCCTTCTCGGAGTTGACCTGCTCGCCCGAGGCTACCTTGAGCACATAGTCAACGAAGCGGGGAAGTACCTGATCCATCGACTGATCCTCAACGAGCACTCCGGCATTGAAGTCGATCCACGCGGGCTTGCGCTCGGCAAGCGACGAGTTGGTGGAAATCTTCATCGTGGGCACGAAGGTACCGAAGGGTGTGCCGCGACCGGTGGTGAAGAGCACCATCTGGCAGCCAGCGGCGCCCAGGGCGGTCGAAGCCACGAGGTCGTTGCCGGGAGCCGAGAGGAGGTTGAGACCGTGGTGGTGGATACGCTCGCCGTATTCCATCACACCGTAAACGGGGCTCTTGCCCGACTTCTGGGTGCAGCCGAGGGCTTTTTCCTCAAGGGTGGAAATACCGCCGGCTTTATTGCCCGGCGAGGGATTTTCGCCCACGGGTTCGCCGTGGCTGAGGAAGTATTCCTTGAAGTTGTTGATGAGCGATACGGTCTGAGCAAGGAGCTTGTCGTCAGCGCAACGCTCCATGAGGATAGTCTCGGCGCCAAACATTTCAGGCACTTCCGTAAGCACGGTGGTACCGTTTTCGGCCTCACAGAGGAAGTCGGAGAACGCGCCCAGAAGCGGGTTGGCAGTGATGCCCGAGAAACCGTCGGAGCCACCGCACTTCAGTCCGATGCGGAGCTTGGAAGCGGGCTGTACGGTGCGCTCACACTTGCGTGCTTTTTCATAAAGCTCGCGGGCTATGCGGAGACCTTCCTCCACTTCGTCGCCCTGCACTTCCTGGCACACCATGAACTTCACACGGTCACGGTCATAGTCGCCGCAGAATTCTTCAAACACCTTGGGCTGATTGTTTTCACAGCCGAGACCTACCACGAGCACACCGCCTGCATTGGGATGAAGCACCATGTCGCGCAGAATCTTCTTGGTGTTTTCGTGGTCGTCGCCGAGCTGTGAGCAACCGTAGTTGTGGGGGAATCCGAAGATACCGTCCACGCCCTCAGCGCCGGTCTCGGCATTGAGGCGGTCAACGATCTGCTTCACGATACCGTTTACGCAACCCACGGTGGGGATAACCCATATCTCGTTGCGGATACCCACCTGGCCATCCTTGCGCTCATAGCCCATGAAAGTCATTTCAGGTTTCTCGCCCTTATACTCGGGCTGGGGCTTGATATGAACGTCGGAATAGTCGAGCTGACCTTCGAGATTGGTCTTTATATCATTGTGGTCAAGGAAGGCACCGCGGGCCACGGCATGACGGGTGTGGCCGATGGGGAAGCCGTACTTGATCACGTTCTCGCCCTCGGCGATGTCCCGCAGGGCCACTTTGTGGCCCGCGGGAACGTCGGTTACGAGAGTTATCTTGTCGCCGTCGACGTCAATGACAGTGCCCTTTTTCAGCTCGCTGATAGCCACGGCCACATTGTCGGCGGGATTTATCTTGATAAATTCTTTCATTCGATTACTTCCTTAACGGTTTCGAGCATACCCTTTTCCTGAATCTTGTCGAGGTACTCGACTACCATGTCGGTCAGGCCGGGGATATTGTTGAGGTTGCCGTGATCCTTCCAGATGAGCGCGTCGGCAGCGAGCACGCCTTCAGCCACCTTGCGGGTGTCGCCGGTAGCCCAGAGGTCAGTGAGGAGCTGCATGATCTGAGCGTCGTCGTTGGGAGTGATGTCGGCGCCATCGGCACGCTTGCCACCCTTGTAGTAGGTGATGATGGCTGCGAGACCGAGCACGAGACCCTTGGGAAGCTCACCCTTACGCTCAAGGTAAGTCTTGAGGCCGGGCAGGTCGCGGGTCTGATATTTGGGGAAGGAGTTGAGCATGATGGAGGTCACCTGATGGTCAACGTAGGGGTTGTTGAAGCGCTCAAGCACGCTTTCGCCATACTTGCGGAGCTCGTCCATGGGGAGGTTGAGGGTCTCCATGAGTTCGTCAAACTGCACCTTGCGGATATACTTGCCGAGCACGGGGTGGTTGCAGGCGTCGCGCACGATGTTGACACCGCTGAGGTAGGTGACGGGTGAAAGCACGGTGTGAGGACCGTTGAGGAGGGTCACCTTACGCTCGTGATAGGGAGCCTCATCGTCAGTGATGATTACGTTAAGACCGGCCTTGTCAGCGGGGAACTCGGCGCGGAGCTCGTCGAGAGTCATGTTGGTAGGCTTCTCGATTACCCAGAGGTGGAACGCTTCGCCCTGTACCACTACATTGTCGCGGTAGCAGATCTTCTCCTGGATACCAGCGATTTCGTTGCGGGGGAATCCGGGGACGATGCGGTCTACAAGGGTAGCGCACACGTAGTTGTAGGTATTGAACCAGTTCTTGAAAGCTTCGTAGTCACCGGCTTCAAACTCGTCTTTCCACAGGTCGATATACTTGTTGACGATTTCCTTGAGGTGGTGGCCATTCTGGAAGATAAGCTCGCAGGGCATGATGATGAAGCCCTTGTCAGGAGCGCCGTTGAAGGTCTTGAAGCGGTGATAGAGAAGCTGGGTGAGCTTGCCGGGGTAAGACTCGGCGGGACGGTCAGCGAGGTGACATTCGGGGTCAAATGCGATACCGGCCTCGGTGGTATTGGAGATGATGAAGCGCATGAGGGGCTGCTCGGCAAGGGCGAGGTAGCTGTCAAAGTGCTCGAAGGGGTTGATGCCGCGCGAGATCACGTCGATACGGTCATAAGAGTTGATGACCTCACCGTCAAGACGGCCCTGGAGGTTAACGTGATAGAGGAAGTCCTGGCTGGCGAGCATATCTTGTACAAAGGACTGACGGATACCCTGAAGTACAACTACCTGCGAGTTGAAATCGGTCTTGTCGTTCATGTTCTGGATGATCCAGTCAACAAACGCGCGCATGAAGTTACCTTCACCAAACTGAATGATTCTTTCGGGGGCAGCTGCCTTGGGAGCTGTCACTTTGTTTAATGCTTTCATGATTTTAAGTTATGATTAAGTGATTATTGTTTTTTTTATTCTGATTTTATTTCTTTGCGGGGAGTTGAGGAGCCCAATTTGCCACATTATTATATATATAAGAGGCATCGGTGAGACGGGCGGCAGTGGCATCGTCGATTTTCTTTGCCCACGCCACGCGCTCGGCTGAAGCACCCGGGCCGGTAGACCCATACTCGCCGTAGCGAGCGGTCTTTTCATTTTCGGGGTTGTTCCAGTTATGCCATCCGGCCGGGCGTATATGAGAGCCCATGTCACAATTAATAAATGTGGTGGACGCGTAGGGACGCCAGGGCCGACCGAGGTACACCTTGTCCACGCCTTCGTCGGCAGTCAGGCGGCAGCGGTAGAATACGTAACCCACCTCCACGTCGGAAGGCGTGGAAGCGGCGGTGACATAAGAATTGGCCTTGGAGCGTATCTCACACTCGGTAAAGAGTGCCGTAGCCGGGCCGAAGATAAAGTCGGTAGTACCCTCGATGTAGCAGTTGTCAAAGAGCAGACGGCTGCCATGACCGGCTGTGTAGATGGTATCCTGATTGCCGAGGAACCGACAGTTGACAAATATCAGGCGGTCACCCTCAGTGTGGAGCGCCACGGCCTGACCGAGCTTCGGGGCATTGTTTTCCACGGTGAGGTTGGCAAAAGTGAGCCCGCAGCCGTCTACCTTGAGAGTATAGGTGCGGAATGTGCCCATCTTGTCGATATTGGCATGGTCAGCCCATGTGATTATGGTGGAGTCAGTGCTCTCGCCTATGAAATCCACGTTATGTATCCATGCGGGGACCACGACCTTCTCGTGATAGACGCCGTTGCGTATATTGACCGTCACGCGGTAGTCCATGAAGGCGCGTATTGCCTCGATAGCCTCGGTGATGGTGGTGAAATCGCCCGTACCGTCCTGCGCCACGGTGATTTCGCGCATATACTGCGCTGCCCCGGCTTTACCGGGGAGCGCAAGCATGATGGTGAGTATTAAAGCTAAAAAAGATTGTTTCATTTCTTGGTGACTTTAAACCAGTCTACGTTGAGCCAGCCTGAGTCGTTGCTCTGCCAGTCGCGCGAGCAGAAGAGACCTATCTTGGCACCTATCCAGTGACCTTCGGAGATGGGAGCGGGCTTGCCGAGTGTGGTATACTTCTTGCCGTCGAAGCTGTACTGGAGAGTCACTTCACATTTATAATCGGGCTTCTGGGTAGGCTTCTTTGCGCCCACATTCTTCACCACGGCGCGGAGGTAGAGATTACCGTCGTCGGGGATCTTAACCTCGGCTTCGGTTTTCTCCTTGCCGCCCTTGTTGGCACGGGCGCAGGTTACTTCCACGAGATAGAGGCCATCCTCACGGCTTTCGATCACGGCACCGGCATAGGTGTAGCCCATCACCACGAGTCCGGCCTTTTCGCCGGTCATAGCCTTCCCGTCTTTCTTGCGGGGGCAGAACTGCACCTTAGCGGTAGCGGTGAAGTTTTCAGCGGGGAATTTCTGGAGCAGGAGGTTGGGCATGTCATATATGCGCTCAGCGCCGGGAGTGCAGTGAGAGAAGAGGCGGAGCTGCGAGGCATTGGCATCGGCAATATACCAGAGGGCCGAGGGATTGCCCTTCCACTGCCACTGCTTGCCGAGCTCTACGGAGTCAAATTCGTCGCTCTCGGCGGGATTGGCGGCAGGGTAAGTCTTGCCCACAGCGGGCTTCTTGTAAGTGGTGACGGGCACGCCGCGGCCGTCGCCGTCGGGGTCAACGCCTATCACTGGCCAGCCGTCTTCATTCCACTTCATAGGCTGAAGATGTACCACGCGGCCATACGGGCCTTTGTCCTGGAAGTGCAGAAACCAGTCTTCTTTGCCGTCGGGGGTGTCGACCCAACCGCCCTGATGAGGACCGTTGATGTCAGTATCGCCCTGCTCCATGACGTTGCGCACCTCATAGGGGCCCCAGGGGCTCTTGGAGCGGAGCACTTCCTGCCAACCGGTAGCTACGCCGCCGGCGGGCGAGAAGATATAATACCATCCGTCGCGCTTGTAGATTTTGGCGCCTTCGATGGTTTCGTTTTCAATGTGGCCGTCGTAGATCATGCGATCCTGACCTATCGACTTCTTGCCGTCAGGTGTCATCTCGATCATACCGAGGATGCTCTTCACTCCGGCGCGGCTACCGGCATAGCCGTGAGCTATGTAAGCCTTGCCGTCCTCATCCCACAGCGGGCAGGTGTCGATGATACCCTTGGCGGCATGCACGAGCACGAGCGGCTCCCACGGACCGGCAGGGTCCTTGGTCTTGGTCATGAAGATACCCAGGTCAGGGTCGCCGTAGTAGATATAAAATTCGCCGTCGTGGTAGCGGATAGCGGGAGCCCACACGGCATTGCCGTGGCTGGGATCGGGCTGAAATTGAGCATATTCGGGCATCTCGGCGATAGCGTGGCCTATGAGCGTCCAGTTCACCAGATCCTTGGAGTGGAGGATGGGCAGACCGGGAATATCGCAGAAACTCGATGCAGTCATATAGTAGTCATCGCCCACGCGCACAACGTCGGGGTCAGAATAATCGGCATTGATCACAGGGTTTTTATATTTCCCGTTGCCGAGGTCAGGCTGCCACACTTCTGAAACGGCAGCAGTCTGCGCCGAAGCCATCAGGCCCGAAGCCATGGCCGCCGCGATGAAAATTTTCAGCTTACTAACAATCATTTGGTAATTAGAGATTTATAGGTACACAATATTCATTAATCATTCCACATCGGCCTCCTCGTGAAGCCGAGTATTAAAATTGATTGTAAAGTTACCGTATTTTTTTTGAAAGTTAAAATTAAATCGCCAAAAAGTGACGCCCACCACGAAAATTATTTTCAATCTTTATATTCAATCCTAAATTTATCGAGCAATTTCTTAAAATAATCCTGAGCAAAAAGACAAGTATCCATGAGATAGCCTTTTACTCGCGGCCAGTTTTGCAAGCCGTTGTAATAAAACATCTTAAGCTCGTCAGTTATAATGAACGGTACGTAGCCGTGCCGCAGACATTCGCGAAACACTATAAGCCTGCCCACTCGGCCATTGCCGTCTTGAAACGGGTGGATTGTCTCAAAGCGATGATGGAAGTCGATTATCTCCTCAAAGGTAGGCCGATGCTTGGCATTATAGCCATTTATAAGAGATCTTACGGCCTCACTTACCTCCTCGGGAGCCACGGTGTCGTTTCCGCCCACTTCATTAGGCAACAACTTATATTCACCCACATTAAACCACTCTTTTCTTTCATCGGAAGTACCTGACTTAAGCAGGTAATGCAGGTGCTTGATGTAGCTCTCTGTAAGCTTTGTATCGGTATTGGAAATTATATAATCTATTGCGCGGAAATGATTGGTAGTCTCGATTATATCGTCCACATTCACAGCATCTTGAGCCACACCTATCGTATTGGTTTCAAAGATATAGCGCGTCTGGTCATGGGTCAGACGGCTGCCTTCAATATGGTTGGAATTATACGTCAGCTCTATCTGAACCTTGTGATAGATGCCCCCTTTCAGTTTCCCGCGTTGCTGTTCTCTCAGAGTCGCAAGAAGGGGTGAAATCGGCCTGACTTTCTTGCGCCCGGGAAGTGCGGCGTTGGCCGGTATATTCCATGTCTTTCCCACGAGGTAGGCCCCCGGGAGTTTTCCCTGAGCACAATAGTTTCGCGCTGTGCGTTCTGACACGCCATGACTTTCAGCCCACGTTTTTACTGATACATATTCCATCTTATCGGCAAGTTTAGAATGAATATTTCATTGCAAATATAGCAAAACTTGCCGATAACGGCAAGAAATTGCAAATTTTCGGTCCAACTCTCACTATGAAATCGCTCCAACTCTCACTATGAAATCAGTCCAACTCTCACAATGAGGTCATTTCAACACTCCTGATTGGATTTTTATTCTTACCTTTGCGCCATTATGAAATTAAGAGTTCTTTTATACTTGACAGCGCTCGCCGCCACTCTCGCGGGATGTGACCGGCCGCGGTGGCACACTGCTGAGGGCGGGGTGTGGAATACCACTTACCGCATTGTGTATCAGGCACCCGCGTCGCTCGACGATTCTATAATCGCAGTGATGAAGGAGGTGGAGATGTCGCTCTCGCCGTTCTGCGATTCGTCGCTCATCGCCCGCATCAACCGCGGCGAGCACGGAGTGAAACCCGACTCGTTGATAGCCACGGTGTTTCGGGCGTCGGTCGACATCAACCGTCGGTCGTTCGGGGCTTTCGATCCCACAGTTGCACCGCTAATCAACGCCTGGGGCTTCGGCTACCGCAACGGCTCGGGCGACCCGTCGCAATGCACCATCGACTCGCTGCTTGAATTGGTGGGAATTGCCGGCTGTACCCTTACCCCTGACAGCATTGCGCGAAAGCATCCCGATACCGAATTTAACTTCTCAGCTATCACCAAAGGCCTTGGCGTAGACTGCGTTGCGGCGATGCTCAGGCGCAACGGAGCCACTAACTACCTCGTGGAAATAGGTGGCGAGATAGCGCTCGACGGCACCAACCCCCACGGCGCTCCGTGGCGGGTGATGATCGACGCTCCCGATACTGCCAATGTAGCCGGTCACTCGCGACTCACGGTGATATGCCCGCCCACAGGAGGCCTGGCCACGTCGGGCAACTACCGCAACTACCACACTCTCGACAATGGCCGACGCACCTGGCACACTATTTCGCCCGTTACGGGCTATCCCGCGCCGAGCCATATTCTCTCGGCCACGGTCATCGCCCCCTCCACCATGATAGCCGACGCGCTGGCTACATCGTGCATGGCCATGCACCCTGACTCGGCCATGATGATGATAGCCGATTACCCCGGTGCCGAGGCGCTTTTGGTACTCCCTGACATGAGCCTGATGACCTCCGAGGGCTTCCCCGAGTTGCAAAACTGATGGATTGTTAGCTTTTTTAACTAATTGTCACCAATTCTTACTAAAATTGTTGCTAACTTTGCAACTTGAAAAAAATTGTAAAAACTGCTCATGTCAATAAGATTTCCGCTATATCTCATCGCATCCATGCTCATCGCAGCTGCCGTAGCAGGGCTATCTTCCTGTAATACTGACAGCTACTACTATACGGAAGCCACCTATACCGGCGCGGCGGTCACGTCGTTCAGCCTGAAGAAAAACGACAGCGTGCTCCGCAACATTGACTCGGTCTACTTCTCAATCGACCTGGTCAACGGCCGCATATTCAATGCAGAGCCGCTCCCGAAGGGCACCAAACTCGACAAGATACCCGTGACGGTAGGCACTCAGAATGTATCGAAAGTCAATCTCACCTACCGCATCTACGGCACTGACCGCGATACCACGGTGAGCTATCTCTCGTCGCCCAACGACAGCATCAACTTCGCCGCAGGCCCTGTGAAACTGTCAGTTACCTCAGGCGACGGCCTCACTACCCGCGACTATACAGTGAAAATTAATGTCTACGCCATCGAGCCCGACACTCTGTTCTGGTCGCCCAAGGCCAAGCGCGAGCTCCCCTCTCCCTTCGATAAGCCCGACGCTGTAAAGACCGTAGCTCGCGGCAATGAGACACTGTGCCTCACCACGTCGGGTAATTCGGCTGCCCTTTCAGTATCGACCGACCTTTACAACAACGTATGGTCAGGCTCCACCGTCACCCTCCCCGCCGGAGCCTCGGTGGAATCATTCACCGCCTCGACAGATGCGCTTTACATCATAGGCGGCGACGGTATGCTCTACTCAGCCACCTCGGCGAGCGACCCGCAGTGGACCTCCACCGGCACCCGCATGGACTATATCTACGGCATCTACGAATCAGAAGGACGCGTGCTCGGCAACGTGCGCAACGCCTCCGGCTCTTACTCGCTCGTCACCTATCCGGCCACTACGGTCACCGATGCCCCCGACGGCATGCCCGTGAGCGGCACCAGCAACATGCTTTCGCTCGACAGCCGCTGGAGCTTCTCACCCATTACATTTATGCTCGGCGGACGTCTTGCCTCGGGTAAGTGTACCGGCGACACGTGGGGCTACGACGGCTCGGCTTGGGCCCGCATCTCCACCCGCGCCGTATTCCCCGGCGAGAATATTGCCATCTGCCGCTACCCCACCGTGGATGTCAACACCAAGTCATGGACCTTTACCGTGCGCAATGCCATCATAGCCATAGGCGGTCAGGATGCTCAGGGTAAGGTGGACGACATAGTAAGCATATCTTACGACGAAGGTATCACGTGGAAAGATGCAGCCGCTTACATGGGTCTTCCCAAGGCTATAGGAGCTCGCGCCGGTGTGCAACTCATCGTCAACTCCCGCCTCCTCGACCTTGAAACGGCCACCGACTGGTCATCTATTCCCCTCGACAAGCTTCGCCCCGAGAATCCCCTCTCGCGCGCTACGGCCCCCATCACCGAGTGGGAGTGCCCTTACATATATATGTTTGGCGGCCACGACAGCGACGGTGTGCTTTACAACGAGCTCTGGCGTGGCGTCATCAACCGCTTTACATTTGTTCCCGTATATTAATCCCGCGATATAGTGAAACACCTCAGCCCCACTGTCATAGCGATCATAATGGTCATCCTCGGTCTCGGCCGCGGAGCTACGGCTATGGCGCAGGCTCAGGCTCAGGTGGAGGAATATAAGTTTGACCTCGGTGCCGGGCTGGGCATGAGCGGCTATCTCGGCGATGCCAATGAGAGCAACCTATTCAAGCATCCCGGCGTGGCGGCCAATGCATCGTTTCGCTATCTGTTCAACACCCGCTTTGCCCTCCGCGCCATGCTGGGAGTGAGCACCCTGAGCGGCTCTACAGCCGACTGGGACAACTATCTCCCCGGCGGCGCCGTATATGATTTCAAGTCGACGGTCTACGACCTCGGCTGCCGCTTTGAGTTCAACTTCTTTAACTACGGCATAGGCGAGGGCTACAAGCAGCTCCGTCGCCTGTCGCCCTACTTAGCCTTAGGCGTAGGCGGGACTCTCTCGTCGACGGGTGGCGATACTTTTGCAGCCTTTAACATCCCCATGGCTTTCGGCGTGAAATTCAAGCTGAAACCCCGCCTCAACCTCGGCCTGGAGTTCTCGATGACCAAGGTATTCGGCGACAAGGTCGACTCCCGCGAGCTCACTGACCTCTACCTGATAAAAAGTTCTTTTCTCAAAAATACTGACTGGTACTCAGCCATCACCCTCTCCATCTCCTATGAGTTTGGCCGACGGTGTGTAACCTGCCACCGCATCGACTGACCTCCAAGCCACCACACCAATCATATAATCATGACCACTGACATCGACAATAATAATCAGGCCACCCCGGCAGTCCCCGCCCATGTAGCGATAATCATGGACGGCAACGGTCGCTGGGCACGTGCCCGCGGCCTTGACCGCAGCGAAGGTCACGTGGAGGGTGTCAACACCGTGCGCCGCATCACAGAGGCCGCTTCTCAGGCGGGAGTGAAATACCTCACTCTCTACACATTTTCCACCGAAAACTGGAATCGCCCGCAGGCCGAAGTCGATGCCCTGATGCACCTTATAGTAATAGCTATAGAGCGCGAGACACCTGACCTGATAAAGAACAACGTGCGTCTCAACATGATAGGCGACTTCTCGCGTCTCCCCGCCGAGGCACTTGAGCGTCTGCGCCGCTGCATGGCCGACACCGCACATTGCACCGGCCTTGTGCTTACCCTCGCCCTGAGCTACTCAGCCCGCTGGGAAATCACCGAGGCTGCCCGCCGGCTGGCCCAAATGGCCGCCCGCGGTGAAATCACACCCGAGGAAATCGACGACGATACATTTGCCGCAGCCCTCACCACCGCCGGAATGCCCGACCCTGACCTGCTCATACGCACCGGCGGCGACTTCCGCGTCTCCAACTTCCTCCTCTGGCAGATAGCCTACGCCGAAATTTTCGTAACCCCTACATATTGGCCCGACTTCTCGGCCGACGATTTCAACGCTGCCATAGCGTCGTTCAACTCCCGCGAGCGTCGCTTCGGCCTGACCTCCGACCAGTTAAAAACCTCTGCATCACATTCTTCACAGCAGTCCAATGCATAAAACCGTCACTTCTCTGCTTGCGCTTATCGCCGTGATCATCATGGCTTCAGGGTCAGCCTCAATCCAGGCTCAGACCCCGGCCGACACCATATATAATCCCACGATCGTATACTCGGGCATACCCAAATCCTATACCATCGCGGGCATCGAAATCAAGGGTGCCGACAATTATCTCGACTACGTGATTCTCAACTATACCGGCCTGAAGGTGGGCGACCGCATCGAAATCCCCGGCGAGGCGCTTACCGATGCCGCCAAGAGTATATGGCGCCAGCAGCTTTTCTCTAATGTAAAGATTGCCGTGGATAAGATAGTGGGCGACAAGGTGTGGCTCTCGATCAACCTCCGCCAGCAGCCCCGCATCTCGTCGGTGCGCTACTCGGGCGTGAAGAGCGGTGAGAAAAAGGACCTCGAAGAGATGCTCAACCTCATCAACGGCAACCAGATAACCCCCAATCAGCTCAACCGCGTGGAGGCTATCGTGAAGAGCTATTATTCCAAGAAGGGTTTCGGCAACGCGGTGGTGAAAGTGACGCTCGTCGATGACCTTTCGGAGCCCAATCATGCCATCGTCGACATCAACGTGCTCAAAAACGATAAGGTCAAGGTACACAAAATCTACATAGACGGCAACGAGGTGATGAGCGACAATGCCGTGCGCGGTGCCATGAAGAAGATCCATGAGCAGTCAAAGTTCTCCGACATCTTCTCGTCGCGTATCAAGAATATCTTCTCGTCAAAGAAATTCGTCGAGGACGACTATGAGGACGACCTCGTGCGCATCATTCAGAAATACAACGAGAAAGGTTACCGCGACGCTGTAATCGTGAAAGATACCGTGGTGCCCTACGACGAAAACCACGTGGACGTTTACATCACCGTCGACGAAGGTAAGAAATACTATATCAACGATATAACTTGGGTGGGCAACACCGTGTATTCGTCTGACTGGCTCTCGCAGGTACTCGGTTTCGAGAAAGGTCAGGTCTACAACCAGACCCTCCTTGAAAAGCGACTCTCCACCGACGAGGATGCCGTGTCAAACGCTTACCTCGACAACGGTTACCTCTTCTCCAACATCGTGCCCATCGAGAAAAACGTGCGCGGCGACTCGGTCGACATCGAGCTGCGAGTCATCGAGGGTCCCCAGGCGCGCATCAACAATGTTGTAATCAACGGTAACGACCGCCTGTATGAAAAGGTGATACGCCGCGAGCTCTTCGTGCGTCCCGGCGAGCTCTTCTCCAAGAGCGACCTCATGCGCTCCTATCGTGAAATCGCTCAGACAGGCCACTTCAACCCCGAGAACATGGACATCCATCCCGAGCCCAACGAGGACAACGGTACGGTCGACATTATCTTCAACCTTGAGTCGAAGAGCAACGACCAGTTTGAGTTCTCGCTCGGTTGGGGTCAGACCGGTATCATCGGTAAGGTTGCCATCAAGTTCACCAACTTCTCAATCAAGAATCTCTTCTATCCGTCGAGCTACCGCGGCATCATCCCCCAGGGTGAAGGCCAGCAGCTGACCATCTCGGCGCAGACCAACGCCCGCTACTATCAGGCCTACTCGATTTCGTTCCTCGACCCGTGGTTTGGCGGCAAGCGACCCAATGCTCTCTCCGTATCGGCCTACTACAGCCGCCAGACGGGCGTCAACTCGTCGTTCTACAACTCGCGCTACATGTACAATCCCTACATGTACTCTTACGGCGGCAGCTACGCCGGCGCCAACGACTACTACCAGTCGTCGCTCGAAAATGCCTACGACCCCAACAAGCTCCTCCAGATGATAGGCGTATCAGTGGGCTTCGGCAAGCGTCTCCGCTGGCCCGACGACTACTTCCAGTTCCAGGCCGAGCTTACCTACAACTGGTATTACCTCAAGAATTGGGAATACCTCTATTATATGAACAACGGTACGTCAAATGCCTTCGTGCTCGGACTTACGCTGGCACGTAATTCTACCGACAATCCCATCTACACCCGTACCGGTAGCGACTTCTCACTCTCGCTCCACCTCACTCCCCCCGCCTCACTCTTCGGCAAGAAAAACTGGAAGAAACTCTCCGAGGAAAATACCACCGAGGCCAAGAAGGAGAAATACAAGTGGATCGAATACTGGAAGCTCAAGTTCCGCTCCCGCACCTATACTCCGCTCACCAATCCCAACGGCTCCCATACCCTCGTGCTCATGACCCGCGCCGACGCCGGTATCCTCGGCAGCTACAACAAGTATCTCAAGTCACCCTTCGAGACATTCTACGTGGGTGGCGACGGTATGTCGGGTTCATATACCTACGCTCAGGAGACCATAGCCCTGCGCGGTTACGACAACGGTGCCCTCACCCCCTTCGGCCGCGAAGGTTACGCCTACGCCCGTCTGGGCATGGAGCTCCACTTCCCCTTCCTGCTCCAGCCCACCACCACCATCTACGGTCTGGCCTTCGTCGAGGGCGGTAACGCGTGGACTGAGGTCAAGCAGTTCAACCCCTTCATCCTCAAGCGCAGTGCCGGCGTGGGTGTGCGCATCATGCTCCCCATGGTGGGCCTGATGGGTATCGACTGGGCCTACGGTTTCGACAAGGTCTTCGGCGAGCGCGGCGGAAGCCACTTCCACTTCATCCTCGGCCAGGAGTTTTAAACCTTTTGGCCCGGAAAGCGTCTAATATAGAAAATACTCTAATTATGAAGAAATACCTCATAGCCGCCATCATAGCTGTGGCATCGATAATGAGCGCATCGGCTCAGAAATTCGCCCTCGTCGACCTCGACTACATCCTGCGCAACGTACCCGCCTACGAAATGGCCAACGAGCAGCTCAACCAGCTCTCGCTCCGCTGGCAGAAAGAGGTGGAAAACGTGGCCAAGGAAGCCGAGACCATGTTTAAGAACTACCAGACCGAAATGGTGTTTCTGACCGACGACCAGAAGAAAAAGAAAGAAGAAGAGATCGTGGCCAAGGAAAAGGAAGCCGCCACGCTCCGCCAGAAATACTTCGGCCCCGAGGGCGAGCTCTACAAGAAGCGCCAGTCGCTCATGAAGCCTATTCAGGACGATGTATACAACGCCATCAAGAAGCTCAGCGAAGAGCGCGGATACCAGTGTATATTTGACCGCGCCTCGTCAAGCGACATCATTTTCGCATCGCCGCGTATCGATGTATCCAACGAGGTGCTCGAAAAACTTGGATATTCAAAATAAAAGCACTATTTTTGCGTTGTATTTTTAACAAAGCTAATTAACAAACTTAAAAATCACCATAATCAACTTAACTATCATGTTCAAGAGATTACTTATCGCTATCCTTATAGCTCTCCCCATGACAGTCTTCGCCCAGAAATACGGCGTCATCAACACTCAGGCTCTCATGGAATCAATGCCCGAAATCAAGCAGATCAACGATCAGCTTACCGCTTCAGGCAACTCTTATCAGGAAGAATTCAACAAGCTTACCGCCGAATTCCAGAAGAAATTTGAGGAATTCCAGGCTCTCTCCAACGATCCCTCTACTCCCCAGACCATCAAAGACCGCCGCACTCAGGAAATGCAGGAGCTCGAAAACAAGATCCAGCAGTTCCGTCAGACCGCTGACCAGGACCTCCAGCGCCAGCAGCAGCAGCTCATGGCTCCCCTTCAGGAAAAGGTCATGAAGGCTATTCAGGCTGTAGGCGAAGAGGGCGGTTACACCTTCATCTTTGAAAACGTAATCCCCGTCTACACCGGCAAGGATGTCACTGACGTCACCGAGACCGTCAAGGCTCTCCTTGTGAAGTAAGACATAATTTCTGATTCTCATACGCAATTTTCAGTCGGCGAACTTTTTGCCGACTGAAATTGTTGAAAAATAAAGGATTAAAGTTAGAGCCCTCACTTCGGTGTTGACATTAACTTCAATCCCCCTAACATTTCAAAACATTTAAATACTACTGAGATGAACACTGAAACTATCGGCACTCTCGCCGGAAACGTATGGGTAGCTCTCAATGAAGCCGACGCGCTCGGCGTAAAGCAGCTCAAGAAAATCACTAAAGCTAAGACCGAAAAAGATCTCTACGCAGCTCTCGGCTGGCTCGCCCGTGAAGGCAAGCTCGTATTCAACGAAAGCGAAGACGGCAAGGAACTTATCGTTTCACTCGCGTAATCGATCTATCCTGTTATTATCCGCGACCCGTCGCGTCACCGCTCAGGTGACACGACGGGTCGCGAATGTCACGCCGGACGGGCGCTTTACCGGGCGGCAAGAGTGGAATTATAATAAGCCGCGTCGCCCGTGACCTCGCGACCGGCAAAGGGAGGCAGCTCCACCGCTTCATGCTCACTGCCGAGCTCCACCTCGGCCACCACGAGCCCCTCATGGCGTCCGTGAAATTCATCCACCTCCCACGTGTGACCCGCATAGGGCACTATGTAGCGTGTCTTTTCTATGCTCCAGCCACCCTTCAGAGCGGCCATCTCCATGGCGTCACGCAGAGGGATTTCATATTCCCACTCGCCGCGCGATGCACCGCGGCTACGGCCCTTGACGGTAATAAATCCTCGGTCACCGGCGCGTCGCACCCTTACGGTAGCGTCGACGTCGGCCGAGAGATAAGCCTGCGCGATTTCCCGCGACTCGGTGGCCATGTAGCGATATGAGCGGTCATTGACCAGAAATTTTCTTTCAATCTCGGTTGCCATAGATATTTTTTGTAATTTTGCACAAAGGTACAATTTTTTCGTTTACTATGATTTTCCGCCGACACATCATATTTCTCCTCACTCTGCTTTCAGCCCTGATTTCGGCCACAGCGGCTGTGCGCCCCTTTGCATCCACGCGCATCCACGGCGTGGTGACTGACTCGGTCACCGGCGAGCCCGTGGAGTATGCCACCGTGTTTCTCATAGGCACCGGCCGCGGCGAGCTTACCGACGAGAAGGGCCGGTTTGACATCCACACTAATCTCAGTTTCGACTCCGTGGAAGTCTCGGCAATGGGCTACAACACCCGCCGCTGGGGCATAATCCCTCAAGCCGACGTTAGATTCAATCCCGGGCTGTCGCCCATAGGCGTGGCGCTGAGCGAGGTAATCATCAAACCCAAGAAGGAAAAATACTCCAAGCGCAACAATCCGGCCGTGGACATGATGCGCCGCATCCGCCGCGACCGCGACCTCCACTCCCCCCTTGAAAAGGAGAATTATAACTACACCAAGCGCGAGGCCATCACGTGGGCCTACAATGAATACAATGCCGGCGACTCGACCAATCAGAAAGGTCTCTCGCGCCGCTTCGCGTTCACACGCGACTATGTCGACACCTCCGAGGTGACCGGCAAGCCCATCCTCAACCTCATCAAGCGCGACAAGATTTCTGAAGTCCACCGCCGCACCGAGCCCTCGACTCAGGAGAAGGAAGTGGTGCTGGGTCTGCGCAATGCCGGTATCGACGGTTTTCTCGACGAGGAGAGTATGCAGCGGTTCTATGAGGACGTGATGCGTGAGATAGACATCTACCAAAATGACGTCACCGTGCTTCAAAACCGCTTCGTCAGCCCACTCTCGGCCATCGCGCCTGACTTCTACAAATTCTATATCACCGATACGGTAATGGTGGACTCGCTGCGGTGCGCCGAGCTCACATTCGTGCCCCGCAACCCTCTCAACAAGGGATTCACGGGCCGACTTTACGTGGACATCAATGACTCTACCCGCTTCGTCAACCGAGTGCTCCTCCACGTGCCCCGCGACATCAACCTCAACTTCATCGACGCTATCTACGTGACCCAGGATTTCGCTCGCGCCCCTGACTCCACCCGCATCAAGACCCGCGACGATATGGTGGTGGAAGCGCGCCTCATTCCCGGCACTCCGTCGATATACGTGCGCCGAACCACTGATTACTCTGACCACAACTTTGACCCCGCGCCCGACCCCTCGATTTTCGCCCGCCTCGGCCGCGAGCTGAAGGTGACCGACGTGTATAATCAGGAAGATGCCTTCTGGACCGACTTTGACCGCGTGGCCGGCAACACCACCGCCCGCGTCGACTCCATGATGCAGAAGATGCGCAAGGTACCTCTCTATTACTGGAGCGACAAGATACTTAAGATACTGATAGGAGGCTATATATCTACCGGGCAGAAGTCGCGCTTTGACTACGGCCCTGTGCTCTCCACCGTGAGCTACAATGACCTCGAAGGACTGCGCCTGCGTGGCGGCGGCATGACCACGGCCAACCTTTTCCGCCGGCTTTTCCTTCAGGGCTACGGTGCCTACGGCTTCAAGGATCGCAAGTGGAAATACAACGGCGTGCTCGAATATTCATTTAACGACAAGCAGTACCACCGCAGCGAGTTCCCCGTCCACTCGCTCCGCCTGTCACACCTCTACGACGTCGACAAGCTCGGCCAGCACTACCTCTTCACGAGCCCTGACAACGGTATACTCTCCATCAGCCGCATGGCCGATCGCCTCATCACCTACCATCGCGTCACATCGCTCGAATACACACTTGAGCTTCGCAACAACTTCTCTACCAAGCTGAAACTCCAGCACGAGCGCCAGGAATCGTCGCCCTACATCTCGTTTATCGACGGCGACGGCCGCCACCACAGCCACTACAATATCACTTCAGGCACGGTGGAATTCCGCTACGCCCCGGGCGAAAAATTTTACCAGCAGCCCGGCGGCGCGCGCAAGTGTATCAACTTCGATGCGCCTGTGTGGACACTCAGTCACACCGTGGCCCCGCGCGGAGTCTTAGGCAACCGTTTCACCTACAATGCCACCGAAATCAGTTTTCAGAAACGATTCTGGCTCTCGGCCTTCGGCGCCATCGACGCCAAGATCAAGGGTGGCCACGTGTGGAGCAAGGTGCCTTTCCCCAGCCTTATGATACCCAACGCCAACCTCTCCTATACCCTTCAGCCCGAGAGCTTCGCGTGCCTCAACCCCATGGAGTTTATCAATGACTCTTACGCGCAATGGGGCATGACCTACTGGGCCAATGGCGTGATTTTCAACTATATCCCGCTACTGAAGAAGCTCAAGCTGAGAGAGTCGATAATGTTCAACGGCATCGTGGGTCACCTGAGCCGCCGCAACGATCCGTCGCTCCACCCCGAGCTCTTCGGCTTCCCGGCCGACGCTCACGTGCAGCGCATGCGTGGCTGGCTCCCCTACATGGAAGCCGCCTTCGGTGTCGACAACATATTGAATCTTTTCCGCGTGGACTACGTGTGGCGCCTCACTTACCGAGACAATCCCGGCGCCTGCAAGGGAGGCATACGCTTCGCGCTCCACATCAGCCTCTGACGAGCGAGCGCAGCGTGATCCCTTCTCGGCGGAATACTATCCATATATAAATCAGCAGCAGCGGTGTGCGCAAGCCCATCGTCAGCCACTCGTGACCCGGAATTGCCGTGACGAGCGCAAGGCCGTAGAAGCCCATGGCAAGGAGGAAATAAAATCCTAACCGTCCCGGCTTATAGTCGATGGGATAGAAGCGCTGACCCACCACGTAGCTTGCCACCATCATCACCCCGTAGCAGCACACGGCAGCGATGGCACAACCCATGTAGCCCATCACGGGCACGAGGGCGATATTGAGCACCACGGTCACGGCAAGCCCGGTGAGCGAAAACCATGTGCCCCACTGCGTACGGTCAGTGACCTTATACCACACCGAGAGGTTGTAAAACACCCCGAAGAAAAACTCCGCTATCATCACCACGGGCACCACCTTCAGGCCGGCGAAATACTTCGACGAGATGAAATGACGCAGGATATCGAGGTAAAACATCACCCCGAGAAATATCACCATGGCAAATATCACGAAATACTTCATGGCATCGCTGTAGCTCTGCTTCTTATCCTCGCCGCGCTCGCGGGAGCGGGCAAAGATAAAGGGCTCGTAGGCGAAGCGGAATGCCTGGATAAACATCACCATCACAATGGCTATCTTGTAGTTGGCTCCGTAGATACCGAGCTCGGCCATTGCCTGATCATGAGTGGGATACAGGTAGGGAAACATGATCTTGTCGATAGTCTGGTTCATGATTCCGGCCACGCCCAGCACCAGCAGCGGAAAACTGTAGGCTATCATCTCGCGCCATAGTTTTCCGTTGAAGCGGTAGCGGAATCCGCGTAACTCGGGGATGAGGAGCAGCAGATTGAGCACCGACGTAATAAGGTTGCTCAGGAATATGTAGCCGATACCGAAGTCAGGGTCGTAAAACCATGCTATCCAGCCCGGAGCATGATTCCACAGCCACGGGCAAAGAAGGATAAAGAATAGGTTGAGGCCGATGTTGAGGCCGATGTTGACCAGGCGGAGCGTGGCGAAGCGCACCGGGCGCTTGCGGTAGCGCAGGTAGGAGAACGGCAGCGAGGTAAACGCGTCGAGCCCCACCGTCACCGCCATCATCGCCACATATATCTCATGGCCGCCGCAGTCAAGAGCATCCGATATAGGCTGCAACCACACCAGCACTGCCACTATGAAAGCCGTGGAGCTTACGGCCAATGACACAAGCGCCGTGCTGTAGACCTCCATGGCATCGCGGTAGCGCTCGTGATTGGCGAAGCGGAAAAATCCCGTCTCCATGCCGTAAGTGAGTATGATGAGCGCCAGCGCCACAAATGAATATATATATGTGACTATACCATATTCTTCTGCCGGGAACATTATGGTATACAACGGCACGAGGCACCAGTTGAGAAACCTGCCCAAAATGCTGCTTACGCCGTAGACTGCCGTGTCTTTAAATAGGCTGCGTATACCTGCCATTACTTATTCTTCGTCAAAAAGCGAGTTGAATCTTACCGTGGGTTTTAGTCCGAGATGGCTGTAGGCCAGCGCCGTCACTTCGCGGCCGCGGGGAGTGCGGTTGATGAATCCTTCCTTGATAAGATAGGGTTCATACACATCCTCGATCGTGCCGGGATCTTCACCGAGAGCCGTAGCAATGGTGTTGAGGCCCACCGGTCCACCGCCAAACTTACGTATAATCGTGGTGAGAATCTTGTTGTCGATCTCATCCAGGCCGTAGCGGTCGATATTGAGCGCTTCGAGCGAGAAGCGGGCTATATCGATGTCGATGCGTCCCGAGCCCTTTACCTGCGCGAAGTCGCGCACGCGTCGCAGCAGAGCGTTGGCTATACGTGGCGTGCCGCGGCTGCGCATTGCTATCTCGTGGGCAGCCTCGCCCGTACACTTCACTCCCAACAGGTGGGCCGAGCGCAGGATGATACGCTCAAGTACCTCATGGTCATAATATTCGAGGTGGCAGTTGATACCGAATCGTGCTCGTAGCGGCGACGTCAGCAATCCGCTGCGCGTGGTGGCACCCACGAGCGTAAACGGCGAAAGAGTCAGCTGCACGGTGCGCGCGCCCGGCCCCTTGTCGATCATTATATCGATACGGTAATCCTCCATCGCCGAGTATAGGTACTCCTCCACCACCGGACTGAGGCGGTGAATCTCGTCAATGAAAAGCACATCATTCTCTTCGAGCGACGTAAGTATACCGGCCAGGTCGCCCGGCTTATCGAGCACGGGACCCGACGTAATCTTGAAATTCACCCCTAATTCGGTAGCTATAATCTGGGCAAGAGTAGTCTTACCCAATCCCGGAGGGCCGTGGAGCAGCAGATGGTCGAGAGCCTCGCCGCGCATACGGGCAGCCGCCACAAACACTTTCAGGTTTTCCACGATCTTATCCTGACCGCTGAAAGCGCTGAAATGCGACGGTCGCAGGGCGCGCTCTATGTCGCCCTCTCGCCCGGCATCGCCTAAAGCTGCATCGCGTATGTCGAAATCTTCATTCATACTACAAAGGTAGCAAAAATAATCAAGAAGTCAATCCGTGATTCCGGCATTTTGTCATTTTGTCATTTCGGCATTTTGTCAAGTTGTCAAGTTGACAATTTGTCATTTTGTCAAGATGACAATATCCCTTCGCGGCTCGATTTGTTAAATTTTCATAATTTCTTCGATTTTTCTTGCAATTTGTATAGGATTTTCAGAAATAATGGTTACTTTTGCACAAGTTTTTCATGGTATTAGATTTAAGGTAAGAAGATTATTCGTCGCGATGACGGATAATTTTTTTGTTTTTAGGCATGTACCCGGTCTATGACCCCTCTACCCGAGCACCCTGCGGCCCGAGTCTCAGGGTGCTCAAGGAATAGAAAGCTCCACACCCAATGTTAACATTATTTAATATCCTCGGAATTTCGGGATTTTTAATTAATTTTGATGCGGTTGTTAACGCAACAATCCGGCCATGAAAATTGTTACCTTAATAACTAATCCAACGATTTCAACTAATAAAACCCTTAAGATTATGGCATCAGATCGCAAATCCACCGGTACTCCCCGTACAATGAACTACATCTTCGGCATCATCATGATAGTCGTCTATCTCGCCATGGGCATTCTCTTCTTCTGCGGATTCTTTGAACCGCTGTATCAGAGCTGGACATGGATGCGCTGGGCAGGCGGCGGTCTGTTTGTAGCTTACGGCATCTGGAGAGCTTATCGCCAGTTCTCCGGCATGGATGTTAAGACCGGCGACGACCAATATTGATTTCCCACTTATGAGACATCTCCTTACTACCGCTCTTGCCGTGGCAGCTGCCGCTCTTGCGCTCCTCGCCACCGGCTGCGCCAAGTATGGCGACAAGAAGCCGCAGCCTATCGCCAAGATTGCTTGCGACGCTTCGTTTGAAAACATTCTCCAGCAGGAAATAGATGTGTATGAATACATCTACCCCAAGGAGGACGTGATAGCTTACTACGTGGACGAAAACTCGGCCATCGACTCGCTCATGGCCATGACCGGTATCCGCACCGCCGTCGTCACCCGTATGCTCACCCCTCAGGAGCTCGAATATCTCCGCAGCCACCGCAACACCGTGTATCAGAAAAAGATAGCCGTCGACGCCGTGGCAGTGATCGTCAACCCCGAGAACCCCGTGGAAATCCTCTCAAAGGAGGAGCTTGCCGAGATTCTTTCAGGTAAGTACACCCGCTGGGATCAGATCGAGCCCTCGAAGCTTGGCGACATCAACGTGATATTTGACCATCAGGGCTCGTCGGTTGTCAACTATATGCGCGACTCGGTGATGAACGGTCAGCCTTTCGGCCCCAATGTCTTCGCTCAGAAGACTAACTCTGAGGTATTCAACACCGTGGCCAAGAATAAGAATGCAATAGGTATCATAGGCGTAAGCTGGATCACCAGCGACATGCGCGCCCGCAACGCTTCCATCGAGGAGCTCGTAGAGGCTTCGCAGGCTTCCGATACCACTCGCCTCGACTTCTCAAGCGACGTGAAGGTGCTTAAGATACGCGGCAACGGTGAGGTGACCGCCTACCGCCCCTATCAGGCCAACATTTTTGACGGCTCTTACCCCCTCCACCGCTCGGTCTACATGATCACCACCGGCACCGGAGGCACCACCTCTCACCGATTCTTCAGCTTCGTCACCGGATTCCAGGGACAGAAAATCATCCAGATGACAGGTATCCTCCCCGCCACAGTGCGCCCGAGGATGGTGGAAGTAGAATGACATGCCTCTTTATATTATAGCTTAATAATACCCCGGGGTGGCAATAAACACCGCCCCGGGCACGTTTGCCTAAAAAATATACTCTGATTATAATTAAAAACCATTTCAATAGAAAAAAACATTCCAAGCAATGAAACTGAAACATTTCCTTTCCTTCGTGCTGGGTGGCATCGCCCTCTCGGCTGCTGCGCAGGGTGGCTATCAGGACGGCGTTGACTACTACAACGCTGACCGCTTCGAGCAGGCCAAGATCATCCTCGACAACACGCTCAACGACCCCGCCACCAACAAGGCCGTGTCATACTACTACCTCGGCTGCATCGACGTGAAAAACAATGATTTCGCCGCCGCTTCGGCCAACTTCAACAAGGGTATCGAAGCCGACGTCAACTACCCCATGAACTATGTGGGATTGGGCGAACTCGCTCTCCGCAACGGCAACAAGCGCGGTGCTGAAGACCTCTTCAAGGACGCTCAGAAATATGGCAAGAAAGACGCCCGCGTGACCACCGCCATCGCCCGCGCTTACTTCAACGCCGATCCTGTAGCTTACGCTAAGGAAATCAACACCAACGTGCAGAAGGCTCTCAAGGATTCCAAGAATAAGGAAGCCGCCGTATACGTGCTCCAGGGCGATATGGCCAAGAGCTCTAATATCGGTCAGGCTGCCGGCTACTACGAGCAGGCTATCATCTACGATGAGGAATCAGGCCGCATCAACCCCGAGGCTTACGTAAAGTATGCCAACCTTTACAACAAGGTTAACCCCAAGTTTGCAATCGACAAGCTTAAGGAACTCAACAAGAAGCTCCCCACCTCGGCTCTTGCTCAGCGCGAGCTCGCCGAGAAGTACTACGACGGCGGCCAGTTTACCCCCGCTGCCGAGCAGTATGGCAAGTACATGGCCAACCCCAACCACTTCCAGCAGGATGAGCAGCGCTACTCAGGCCTCCTCTTCTACGGCAAGAAGTATCCCGAATCACTCGAAATCGCCAACAAGGTGCTCGCCAAGGACCCCGACAACGTATACATGCAGCGCATGGTGATGCTCAACAAGGCTGCCCTTGAGGACTACAACGGCGCTTACGACGCTGCTCAGAAGCTCTTCGCCCACACCGGCGCTACCTTCACCACCAACGACTACGGCACCTATGGTGACGTGCTCGCAGCCCTCGGTCGCCCCGAAGAAGCTATCGTAGCCTACACCAGCGCATTTGAAATCAACCCCGAGAAAAATAAAGACTATCTCGCCAAGATTTCTTCGATGTATACCGATGCTGAAAACTACGAAAAAGCTGCCGAATTCATGCAGAAATTCGTAGACCTCGGCGACGCTTCGCTCAACGACTACTTCATCCTCTCCAACCGCTACCGTAACCTCGCCCTCTCGCAGGAAGAAGGTTCGGAAGAGCGCAAGCAGAGCGCCATCAACGGTATCAAGTACGTTGACCTCGCTCTCGAAAATGCCGCCAACAAGGGCCCGCTCTACCGCAACCGCGCTACCCTTCTCATGGTGCGCGACGGAGCAACTGAAATCTCGCCCGAGCTCGTTGAGACTTACACCGCCATGCTCGAATCTTACAACGAGGATCCCGAAGCCAAGACCAAGTATGCCGATGCCTACAAGTCAGCTTACAACGCCATCGCTTCTTACTACCTCCAGCAGGGCGACAAGCCTAAGGCTATCGAGTACTACCAGCTCTTCCTCGAACTCGACCCCGAAAACCAGGGTCTTCGCGACTATATCGAAAAGCTCAGCAAGTAATCCCACCAATCTCATATCCCGTCAAGCCCGCCCCACCCGGAGCGGGCTTGATTTTCTTTTTTGCAACATCCTGAATCTCATATATTTACGCTTCGGTTGTAGGGACGTCGCTGTGCGACGTGACCAAGAAGAGCCCACGGTAACATATTACATGACATAAAGGAACCCGAAAACGTGCCTCCGACACCAATAGGGATAACGTAATATAGGTACACCCTCTCCATATCTGCCACGCATCTTCAATCACCGGAAAGTAAATCATTTACCTGTCAGTGCGTTATATCCTTCTTGCAGCGCTCGCTATTCGTTAAAAAAGTGTGAAAAGTGGAAAAAGAGGAATATTTTTTGTAACTTTGTGCACATAATCAACAATTTGTGTGATGGAAAATACCGTTCCTTATATTCCCGAACCTACGCTGCGGCGGTTGCCGTGGTATCTGGCTTGCGTGAGCCGCCTGCGCGCTCACGGGGTGGAGCGCGTGTCGTCCACCGCTATTTCGCGTGAGCTGAATGTGGATTCGTCGCAGATTGCGAAGGATCTTTCATATCTCAATATCCGCGGCAAGACCCGCATAGGCTACGATGTAGCTGAGCTTGAGCAGGTACTTGTCGATTTCTTAGGCTTTGCCCGCAGCCATAATGCGGTGATCATGGGTGCCGGTTCGCTCGGCGCCGCGCTCATCGCTGACTCGGGTCTGCGGCGCTTCGGTCTCAATATCGTGGCCGGTTTTGATGTCAACCCTGACCTCGTGGGTCGCTCGATAGGTGAGGTACCCATATTCCACACCGATGAGCTGGCCGCGCGCCGCTCAGAGCTCGATGCGGAAATTGCCATCATAGCCGTGCCGGTCGACATCGCAGCCGATGTGGCTGCCGCCTGCGTGGCTGCCGGATTTAAAGCGCTGTGGAATTTCACTCCTTTCCGCATTCGCACCTCGCCCGAAATAGTGGTTACAAATACGTCGATTTATGCGCATCTCGCAGTGATGTATAACCGTCTTTCGGCTCACAAATGAAAATAATAGCTCTTAAGCGTCAGTCAGTCAACACACCGGTTTCACCGTCAACTCCCGCTTGCATCGTGCCCGACTCGGCACTCGTGCTCCCGGGGCGTCCCATTTTTGTGCCCGATATGGGCGATGGATGGGTGGGCCAACCGATGATAGCGCTCCGCGTGGGGCGTCTGGGTCGCGACATCGCCCCGGCTTTTGCCTCGCGATACGTCGATGCGGCCACCGTGGCTCTGTGGCTGCGGTTGCCTGAAGTTCCCGCCGGGCTTTCTGAAGGGATGCTTTGCGGCATGGACTCTTCGCTCGCGCTCGGCTCGTGGATTCCTGTGAGCGAAATCGCTGCCGCAGTGGATGTTATCACTCCCGCTACCGAAGTTACAGTAGACATTGAAGCCGAGATAAAAGCCACCGTCGCTGCCGTGTCGCGCTACATGACCCTCAAGATGGGCGACGTGATTCTCGCCGCCTGCGCCGGCACCCCTGTAGAGCTCTCACCGGGCTCACGGCTTACGGCCGCGATGGCCGGCCGAGAGGTGCTTGCTGCAAAAATCCTTTAACACATAATACTCAGCGTCAAGTTATAACATGAAATATCTCACTCTCCTTATCTCAATCATCTCACTTCTTACCGCGTCGCTCCCTGCCCGCGCAGCGATCGACTTTCCCGCCGACACGCCTCTATCATCAGGAAGGTGGGTTAAGGTCAAGGTCGACTCCACGGGCGTGCACCGTATCCCCTATTCCCTGCTCCGCTCGTGGGGATTCAGCCGGCCCGAGAAAGTGGGTGTGCACGGCTACGGCAGTGTGGAAATGTCGCTTGAATTTCCGATCCACCCGGTCACTCTTCCCGCCGTGCAGGTGATGCACTCGGCCGACGCCCTGTATTTCTACGGCGAAGGCGAGACCCGCTTTGAAATCGAGACGGCCAATTCGCTGAGTGTGAAGACCAACCGTTACTCGCGCGGATCTTATTATTTCCTTTCTGAAGATACTCCGGCGGCTGAGATGGAGGTTATACCCTATACCGAGCTCCCTGACGCAACTCCAGTAGAGACCCACACGGCTGTTGCCGCCTGCTATCCGCGGGAATTTAATCCCGCCACGGGTGGCGCGTGGTGGTACAGCCGTAATATCACCGATGCTGATCCTTACTCGGTCACTTTCCCCCTCCCCGGTTTTGCCGCCAACGGCTACATGGGCTACAAGGCTGTGGGACACCACACCGAGGTAAACTATATGGAGCCTAAGGTGAAGGCGAGCGAGGGGGTGGAGTTTACCCCGGTGGCCACTAACCGCATCTACCGCACCACCAACGAAAAAGAGGTGTACCGCTACATGAGCAAATATAATGTGGCGCCTTTCAAGCCGGCCGACGGTACAGGCGAGGTGACATTTACGCTCACTCCCGATCATGATACTGACGTGACGCTGCTATGCCTTGATAATATGTGGATTACATACTCGCGCCGCAACGAGCTGACGACTCCCGCATCGCATCTCTCCATGAACTTCGCGCCCGGAGTGAGCGGTGTGGCGACGATTGCGGCTCCCTCGCCCGACGTGGTGGTGTGGGACGTGACCGACGTGCGCCGCGTGGTGTCTCTTTCCACCATTACCGCTGATGACGGCACCGTGATGTTCAACATCCCTGAAGGCGAGGCCACACGCCAGATCGAAGCATTTTATCCCACGTCAGATCTCCCGGTGCCTGCTTATGCGGGCGAGGTGAATAGCTCTGACCTCCACGCCTTGACGGGCGACTGCGACATGCTCATCATCTCGGCTCCCAATTTTCTCCCCGCCGCCCGCAGGCTGGCCGAAGCTCACGCATCACGCCAGGGCCTTGAGGTAACAGTGGCCGACAAGACAGCCGTGCTCAACGAATTCGGCTCGGGCAGCTTTACGCCTAACGCCGTGCGCCTTTTCGTCAAGATGCTCCACGACCGCGGCAATCGCCTGAAATATGTGCTGCTCATCGGTGCGGGATTTTACGACAATGCTTCCGTGGCGTCGGATCACAATATCTACCTCCCTACCTATCAGGCTGAACTTCAGAGCAATGCCTACAATATAGCC
Organism: uncultured Staphylococcus sp.; assembly: GCA_964477665.1. Classification (GTDB taxonomy): domain Bacteria; phylum Bacteroidota; class Bacteroidia; order Bacteroidales; family Muribaculaceae; genus Duncaniella. The sequence continues at coordinate 48,172 of CAYZFG010000004.1, read as the reverse complement.
AAGGCTTACACGAGTGATTCTTTCTTCGGCTATGTGGAGGATGAAATCTCTCCCGATATATGTACCCGCGTCGACAATGTCACTCCCCGCACTATCGACATTGCCGTAGGCCGCTTCCCGACATTCAGCGTTGCTGAGGCGGAACTGCTCGTTGACAAGGCTATTGCCTATCTTGACGACCCGGTTCTTGCGGGTGACCCGGCGCTTGTAATGATAATGGCCGACAAAGGTAATGAAAATCAACATGCGCTCGGCTCTGAAGATGTTGCCACCGAGATACTTGCCCGCTTCCCCGGCCTGACGGTATCGCGCTGCTATGACGCGGCTTATAAAAACACCTCCGGCGGCAAGAATTCTACTCTTATCAAGCATATTCGCGCCGGCTTCGCTTCCAATCCCTCGCTCATCACTTATGCCGGTCACAGTTCGCGCGGGTCACTGTTTTCGGATGCGTTTGTCACCCGCCCGTTTTTCGACGAACTGCAATACGGCTCCGCGACGCTCTTCCTCTCGGCAAGCTGCCATCCCTATATGCTTGACTATGAGTACCGCGGGCTTGTTTCCGACCTACTTCTGCGCCCGGAGGGGGGCTCGACATTCATCATCGGCCCGGCCCGCGAGGTGTACCTGAAAAACAATCAGGTGTTCTGCGACGAATTTGCCCGCCGCTACTTCGATATGGCCAATCGCACGATAGGCGACGTGTACCGCGCCACCATGTCGGCCATGCAGGAGGAAGGGCAGTCAGTGCGCACCAATGCCCTGAGCTACAATCTCGGAGGAGATCCGGCTCTGCCGCTCCCCCGCATCGACGCACAGGTCACGCTCGACAGTGAGGGCACTGTAAAGCTCGTTCCCGGTCGCCGTACACGCCTTTCAGGCTCCGTAACCGATGCCGACGGAAATCTGTGCACCGACTTCTCAGGTACGCTGAATATCAAGGTTTTTGATGTCCCGGCGGTGTTCCAGTCCTTTGCCAATACCTCTGACGACAATGAGGATCGCTTCACGATAAAACTCGATGATACGGTCCTGGCCGAAGTCGATTGCCGCGTGACCGCCGGCAAGTGGGAAACTTATATCACCATGCCGGCAGTGGCAAATGAAAACGGCTCTAACCGTCTTGTCATGTCAGCCCGACGTGATGAAGGTTTCTCCATGGCCGTGGGTTATACAACCGATGTCACTATAGCCGCTTACGACCCCACTCAGGTCACTCCCGATGAAGAAGCTCCGGTAATTGAAATCACGGTAGACGACGCTCTGGCCGACGGCTCACGCGTGGAGACCTCCCGCACACCCCGCTTCCTTATCTCGGTGACCGACGGCGACGGCTCAGGCATCAACATGAACCGCTCTTCAGTGGGCTCAGCCATGAGCGTAATACTTGATAATCACAATAGTATCGCCAATATCGACCGCGCTCTGCGCCCCGACGGCGAGGGCGGATATTCGGTAATATTCTCGCCACAGACGCTCAACGACGGTCGCCATTCGCTTACGGTAAAAGTGGCTGACAACGCCGGAAACACCGCCACCCGCACTCTTGATTTTTATGTAGTCGAGGAGGCATTTGATTGCTCGCTGGCTATGGAAAGCGACATTGTAAAATCGCCTGTCACATTTACAATTTATCACCCCCTGAGCGACGCGCCCGACGCGCGCATAGTGATAGAGGATCTCCATGGGCGCCACATCATGTCGCGCACCGTGAAGGGTGATACATTTTACTGGGATCTGCGCGATGACTCGGGAAAGCCGGTGGCCGATGGCTCTTTCCGCGCTTATGCTGTGGTGAGCAGTCACCCGCGCTACAGCTCTACGAAGCCGCTGAAATTCACCGTCATACGCTGATGCGGTATTTCCCTCCGGGGAGAGCGCGTATATAGCCCTTAAACTCCATGTCGACCAGCAGCCCGGTCATGCGGGCGGTGGGGATATGGAGCTTTTGCAGCAGGTCGCCAAACGATGCCTCGCCCTGCTCGCGGATAGTGTCCATCACTGCCGATTCCTCCACGGTCAGTTCTTCAAAAAGACTTCCTTGCGCCCCTTCCTCGGGCCGTTCAGCCCAACGCATGGTGCTAATAATGTCGGAGGCCGAGGTGACGAGTCGGGCTGAATGATTGAATATCAACCTATTGCATCCCTCGCTGTAGAGGTCACCTACTCGACCCGGCACAGCAAGCACCTCTCTATTATAACCGGCGGCAAGATGAGCCGTGACGAGGGCTCCCCCTTTGAGAGCACTTTCCGTCACAAGCAAGCAGTCGCTCATTCCGGCCACTATGCGATTGCGAGCCAGGAAGTTGCCGCGGTGTATTGCGTCGATTGAGCGATAGTCGGTAAGGAGCATACCGCCATGATTTATAATCTCCACGGCATAGGAGCGGTGCACGGCGGGATATATCGTATTCAAGCCGTGGGCGAGCACGGCCACGGTGGGAATTGAGGCCTTAAGAGCAGCGCGGTGAGCCGCGATGTCGACCCCGAGCGCAAGTCCGCTCACTATCACCGGCGGCTCCATGGCCCGCTCAGCCATATCGGTGACGATGCGGGCGGTAATATCGTTGCCGTAAGTGGTGGCGTGGCGGGTACCCACCACACCCATCATAGCCTGAGAGTTGAGATTACATTCACCCAAGCCATAGAGCATGAGCGGCGCGTCCTCGCAGTTGAGCAAGCGCTGCGGATACTCTTCATCGGTGAAATACAGGCACTTCACCCCGTGGCTTTCTACAAATGCCACCTCCTTCACAGCCTCGTCGAGAAGCTGCTTCCGGCGTCCGTCCTCCCACAGGCGGCTTTTGCTGCCGGTGACACGGCGCAACTCGTCGGCTTTCATTGTAAAATATCGCTCCTCGCCACCGGTGCGGGCGAGAAGTTCGGTTGCTGCCGCGAGCGTAAGACTGCGCTGTGAGGCGAAGGCTATGCGGTAAATGAGCGTATTTCGATCCATGAGGCTCACTCCTCTGTTATACAATCGGCAAACGCAGCCGCGAGACGGTCGCCACGCGAGAGCCGTCCGTCCTCAAGGCACACAATAGTCACCACGGCGCGAAGCACCGGAGCCATATCCGATGCTCGATAGATATCCTGGTCAAAATAGAATCGGGCACCGCGGCGACGCATGTTGAGACACGATACCATCTCGTCGCCCATGTGCAGCGAAGTGATGTAGTCCATCTCCACGCGGCGCACCACGGGGTCGACCCCGTCGGCATGCATGGCGGCAAATGAGTAGCCGCGCTCTTCGCAGAAGTCGTGACGGGTGAGTTCGAGGTAATGGAGATAGTTGGCATTATTGACTATCCCCTGAGCGTCAATTTCATAGTCGCGCACCTTTATGCGCGAGGTATGTATATAATTTTCTGTCATAATGTGATGAATGGTATGGCGCGCGTCAGGCGTTGTAGAGATAACGCTTGATGGAGCGCTTCGGGGTCTTTTCAAATTCGTTGGGGATGAGCTGGATATGGTCGATCTTCTCGTAGGGTGCCACAAGCTTGTTGAGCTCGGTGAGCACTCCCTCCATCAGTTTGGGGAGCTGGGCATTGGTAAGGCCGTTACGGTCCACCTCCTCATAATCCGGGTACACGAGCGCTACGAGATTATTTCCGCGCTCCACCACGAGGCTCTCAGCCACGAAAGGCATATTGTTGAGCTTGGCCTCAATCTCCTCGGGGTAGATATTCTGACCGGTTGCCGAGAGTATCATGGTCTTGTAGCGGCCGCGGATGAAGATAGTACCGTCGGGGGTACGGGTACCCATGTCACCGGTGTGGAGCCACCCCTCGGCATCTAGCACAGCCTCGGTAGCCTCGGGATTGCGGTAATAGCCTTTCATCACGTTCTGGCCGCGCACGCATATCTCACCCGGGACTCTTACGGGGTCAACGCTGTCGATCTTGCTCTCCATACAGGGGAGAGTGCGGCCTGACGAACCTACTACAAATTCCTTCCACGGCGTATAGCTGATAAGCGGGCCACACTCGGTCATGCCGTAGCCCACCGTGAACGGGAACTTGATCTTGTGGAGAAACTCCTCCACCTCGTGATTGAGCGGGGCTCCGCCCACTATCACCTCCTCAAATTCACCACCGAGTGCCTCTACGAGCTGATTGCATATCTTGCGGTACACGATGCGGTTAAGGCCGGGGATAGCCATGAGTCGGCGCATCGACGGCTTCTTGATAACGGGAAGAATCTTGTTGCGGTATATCTTTTCAAGGATGAGCGGCACGGTGATTATCAGGCTCGGGCGCACCTCGCTGAATGCCTTCAGGAGCAGTTTGGGGGTGGGGAGCTTGCCGAGCACGGTAATATGAGTGCCCACGGCAAGAGGCACGAGCATGTCAAATGCACACCCGTAGGCATGAGCCAGCGGCAGGAAGCTCAGGCAGCGGGAGCCGCGGTAGTGGAGCTTGGAATTGATTCCGAATACCACATTGCCGAGCAGATTGTCAAGCGTAAGCATCACACCTTTGGAGAAACCCGTAGTGCCCGAAGTATAGTTGATCTCTACCAATGACTCGCGCGGGAGCACGGGGTAGATCACGTCGGCCGCGGTAAAGCCACCGGGATAAGCCTTCTTCATGCGCTCGGGCAAGCGCTTGAGGAAGTTTTCATATTTATGATTGTTGGCCGGATGCTCGGCGAGCACGGCGCGGCGCTCAAGCGACAATACAGCTTTTACCTTGGGAATCGAGTCAAAATACATGTGCTCGAAAATACTCTCGGAGATAAAGAGGAGCTTGGAGCCGGAGTGGTTGATGATATGCTGCGCGTCCTGCACATTAAACTCGGCCAGCACGGGCACTATCACCGCGCCGTAGGTAATCGTGGCCATATAAACCTCGATCCACGATATGCTGTTTTTACCCATCAGGGCGATTTTATCACCCGGCTTGATGCCTGATTCCTTAAACATGAGGTGCGTGGCGGCGATGCGTCGCGCAAGGTCAGAATAGGTCATCGTGTCGCCTGTGGAGTAATCGGTAATAGCGGGAAGCTCCCAGTTCTTGCGAAATGAGTTGCTGTATATCTGAAGGAGATTTTCGGGTTGCATAATTAGAAATATTGAATTGATGACGTGCAGTCCCTCTGAAAAAAATTGAAACGACTGCAAAGTAAATAAAAATCTATCTTCAAAACAATTAAATCGCCGGTAATGTTCGCTATCGGCTCCCTGCGGTCGCCGCACAATGTGAAAAGAGGGGCGCGGTGTTGCCGCGCCCCTCGGGGAAATATGTGAGATCGTAATTAAATTACTTCACGAGAACCTTGGTGGTCTTGTTGCCCTGACGGCGGATGTAGAGACCGGCGGCGGGGTTGTCAACACGTACACCCTGGAGGTTGAAGTACTCAACGGGAGCATTTTCGTTGTTGTCAACAACTACATTAGCGATACCGGCATCCTCACCGGAGAATACAGAATCGAAGATAATATATTCTACCATGTAGAATTCCTGACCGTAAGATTTGCCCTGATATTCACCGAAGAGACCGGCACCTACGCCTGAGCACTCAAATGCGGTAACGATGCCGCCATCTTCGAGAGCCTGCTCATCACCAAGCATGATGAAATCATCAGTAACAGAGAAGTCAGAGCCATCAAACTCGATACCTACGAGTTCAAAAGGAACCCATTCGGTAGCGGTGAACTGCAGGGGAATTGACTGACCTGAAGCGGTAAGAGTCTGAGCCTCTTTGTCGATAGTGAATTCGATAGGATAGCCAAACGAACCTTCCTGAGAGTAAGCAGAGCCGTCAAAGTCAAGGAAGTTTTCGATAGATACTTTACCGGCTTCCTTATCTACGGTAGTGTAGCTGTAATAAGCAGCGTAAGCAGGTTCGCCGTTTTCATCTTCTACAAACTCACCATTCTCGTCAGTAATCCAAGAGTAACCTACGGAGTTGATCATATCCATGGTGAGGTCATACATCTGGTCGTAGATCTGAGAACCGTTGTACACACCGTAAGTACCTACGAGAAGAGTCTCAAGATACTGCTGACCATTGTCAGCGGGAGTCCAAGTGAGTTTGCGGTTGGCAGCGTCTACCTTGAGCACGAGGTCAGAAGCCTTCATGTCAGCAAAAGAGATCACATATACAGCGAGATCCTTTGATCCTGTCTGGGTAGGATATGTGATCTTCTGAGTATAAGGAATAGTGATAGTGGCTGCCTCAGGATCGTAAGTACCTTCAAGTACCATGGGACGATCCCAGAAACCTTCGATGGTAACAGTATTATCTTCAGCGAATTCTACATAGGGAACTGACTCGTTCATCCAGTATGCGCCGGGAAGACCGTTGGTAGCTGAATCAAAGTTACGTGCATAAGCTTTGAAGATGTATTCACCGTCGAGTGATGCGGTAGCAGCAGCTTCTTCCTTGGCGGGAGCTTTGTAAGCGGGAGCTTTCTTAGTAGTTACAGACACAGCCTCAGTAGAGAGAGTCTTAACTTCAGTAAACTGCTTAGCCTCGGGGAGGGCAGCGGGTTTAGCTTCGGTCACGCGGGTGGCGGCCGATACCATCATGGTGCCCATGAGGGCTACTGAAAGAAGGGTGTAAAATTTCTTCATACCTGATTGGAATATTAAGATTGTTTTAATTAATGTTTTCTATGAATCTTAAAGAATTTCGGGCAAAGTTATAGTAATTTTGCCATACTCCGATAAGAATTTAATGTATTTAACACCTTTTAACGACAAAAAGTCAGTTTTGCCCCATTTCCGGCTTGCATCCTCACCGTTTCGTCACGCCCCAGAGCATTTTGGTGCGCAGGGTGTCAAAGAAGTTATTGCCGGGGAAATGGATAAGTCTTACTGACTTTGAAGCGCGCTTCACGGTGAGCGAGGCCGTGAGCGGGAGCACCATGTTGCGGCCGTCGAGCGACACACGGTAGCTGCTGCTGCGGGAGTTGACGGTGATGTCGATGGTGCGGTGGTGGTTCACTACGAGCGGACGCATCGTAAGTGCATGTGAAGCGATGGGCGAGATTACAAATGCCGGAGCCGAGGGTTCTATCACGGGGCCGCCCACCGAGAGATTGTAGGCCGTGCTGCCTGTGGGTGTGGATATTATGATGCCGTCGCCCTGATAATCGGCCACCTGCATTCCGTCGAGGCGCGTGTCTACTGAAATCATCGAGGCGGTATCCTGACGCAGGATAGCTACCTCATTGAGAGCAAACGGATTAAACGGGCGCGCGCAGGGTGTCACATGGTCGTGTACGGTCACTTCGAGCATAGTGCGCTCCTCTATGGCGTAGTCCCCGGCAAGCAGGCGGGCGGCAAGGGCGGGGGCATGCTCAATCGGCTCGTCGGCAAGAAAGCCTAAGTGGCCGGTGTTGAATCCTATCACGGGAATATCCTTACGAGCAGCCGCGGCAGCGCAACGCAGGAGCGTACCGTCGCCCCCCACACTTACTATTATATCAGCCTCGAAATCCTCGCCGGCAAACTCCTTGTAGCGGTCGGCGCCCACGGGGCCGGCGTCGCGCAGGGTCGACAGCAGGCGGCTTTCGATAGAAATTTCAGCTCCGCCGTCGGCCAGCAGGCTCATGAAGCGGTTGATAAGCTCTATATCGCGCGACGATTGGCGGCGCTTGCCTATAAAAGATATTTTCATGGGAGGGCTTTTATACATTTAATAATCTTATCAGTTCGTTCACTCGGCGACGGGCCACGGCATCAGGGCCGGAGTCATCGTCGGGGTCAGCATCGGGCGACGAGGTGCTGACGGCGGTCACGGTATAGCCGTATCGCTCCAGGGAGCGGGCCACGAGCTCGGGATTGCGGTGATTGACACGGAGTTCCACTACCGACGGCTCGCCGAGCGCCACGCCCGAAATCACGTTGAGATTCAATACGTGGGCGTCGCAGTCTTCCACGGCGCGGCTCAGCATCGAGGCGCTGTATTGATTGGCCGCGCACTCCACCGTGATGACGCTCCAGTCCATCACCTGAGGGAAAAGTCGCTGAGGGTCGGCAGGATACGGGGCCGGTTGATTATATGTAGGGGGAATATTGGTCAAAATGTTTCGGCTTTCGGTTTTAATTTCGTAAATTTGCAGTTACAAATTTACAAAACAATTTTGATATACACGCTATAATGACCTCACTGAGTGTAAACATCAATAAAATAGCCACGCTACGCAACGCCCGCGGCGAAAATGTGCCTGACCTCGTGGCCACGGCGCTCGACATAGAGCGATTCGGCGCGCAGGGCATCACGGTACACCCGCGTCCCGACGAGCGCCACATACGCCGCGCCGACGTCTACGACCTGCGCCGCTCCATATCCACCGAATTCAACATCGAGGGCTATCCCTCGCCCGAGTTTATCGACCTTGTGCTCACCGTCAAGCCCACGCAGGTTACTCTGGTGCCCGACGCGCCCGACGCCCTGACCTCCAGCGCCGGCTGGGATGTGAAGCCCCATCTCGATTTCCTCACCCACACCGTGGAGCGCTTCCAGCAGGCTCGCATCCGCACGTCAATATTCGTGGGCACCGATATTGCCAACATTCAGGAGGCCGCCCGCACCGGCACTGACCGCGTGGAGCTTTACACGAAGCCTTACGCTGACCTATACCCCAAGAATCCCGAGCAGGCCGTGGAGCCCTTTGTGGCTGCCGCACGTGCCGCCCACAGCGCCGGACTGGGAGTAAACGCCGGCCACGATCTGAGCCTGACCAATATGGAATTTTTCCATAAATGTGTCCCCTACCTGAGCGAGGTGTCGATAGGCCACGCTCTGATATGCGACGCTCTCTACCTCGGCCTTCAGGAAACCGTGAAGCGCTACCTCGCTTGCCTCCGTTGATTTATGATGCATGATTCATGATGCATGATTCATGATGCATGATTTCGGAGGATATAATAGTGTATCACAGACTTAATAAAATTAGAAAACTAAAAAAAATAATCATGAATCATGAATCCTTAATCATAAATCTTGAATCATGAATCATGAATCTTTAAAACGATGTTACAACTCGACGCAATCATCACTGACACCGTGGCTACCGTAGTCACCACGCCCGCCGCCGAAACTGCTGCCCCGGCTTCTCTCTCGGTATGGGATCTCACCCTGCGCGGCGGCTATATCATGATACCGCTCGCCATCCTCTCCATCATCTCTATTTATATATTGGTGGAGCGCATGATAGTACTTCACCGCGCCGCCAAGGAGGATGACACCTTCATGCAGCAGATTCGCCACTATATACTCGATGGCGAAATCGAGAGCGCCCGCAATCTCTGCCGCCGCTCCGACACGCCTTACGCCCGTCTTATCGACAAGGGTATCTCGCGCATGGGCCGACCGATGAACGATGTGCTCGTGGCTATCGAAAACACCGGCAACCTTGAAGTATCGAAGCTCGAAAAGGGATTGGCGTGGCTCGCCACCACCGCTGCCGGCGCCCCCATGATAGGCTTCCTCGGCACGGTAATGGGTATGGTACAGGCTTTCTACAGCATAGCCTCGGCCAGCAATACAGCCAACATCGCCGTGCTTGCCGACGGTATCTATGCCGCCCTCGTCACCACCGTAGCCGGTCTGGTAGTGGGTATCATCGCCCTCTTTGCCTACAATTATCTTACGGCCCGCATCAATGGCGTGATGAACAAGCTTGAGGCCAAGACTATGGAATTTATGGATCTGCTCAACGAGCCCGTACTCTGATGGCACTGAAACGACAGAACAACCTTATGGCAGTATTTTCCATGGCGTCGATGACCGACGTCATCTTCCTGCTGCTGATATTTTTCATGGTGACGTCGACATTCGTGTTCCCCACGGCTCTGGAGGTGAATCTCCCCGAGAGCTCTAAGCAGACGGCTCTGAAGCCCTCTACCCGGGTATATATCGACGCCGCGGGACAGATCTACGCTTCGTGGGACAATGAAGAGCCCGCAGCCATGACGCTCGACAGTCTGCTTGCCTTCCTCCAGCTTTCGGCGGGTCGCACACCGGAGGATTTCATAGCCGTGTATGCCGACGAATCGGTCACCTACGGCCGACTGGTGGAGGTGCTCGACTTAGGCGCCCGCAATAATCTCAAAATGGTACTGGCCACGAAGCCTGCCCCGGCTTCGGCTCGTCCGGCTGAATAATCCCGCTTATGAGCAACGACAGCGACAACAGGAAATCCCGTCTGTGGGCACTCGTGGCCACGGTGCTTTTTCACGCCGTGGTGCTCGTGGTGCTCCTGTCAATGTTCCTGAGCTATTCCCCTACCGAAATCAGCGAGCGCGAGTGGCCACCGGTCGACTCCTCTGAGGTGCTTTTCGCCGGTGAATACGTGAGGATAGGCGATGACCCCACGGCTGCCGACAATGATAATTTCGAGGCTGCTGCCGAGGCCGATGCTTCTTCTGCCGAATCAGAGCTTGCCGATAACATCAATGCCGGCACCCCGGCTGACCCTGCACCGCTTGTGTCGTCGGAAGTGAGTTCGCCCGCCAAGAGCAAAACCAAACCGCAACCCGAGGTGACCGGTCCCACCAAGGCCGAAATCGAGGCTGCCGAGAAGGCGCGCCGCGAGGAAGAGAAGCGCCGCGAGATTGCCGAGCGAATGAAAAATACAAAGTTTGGCTCCACTACAGGCTCGGGCTCGGGAAACCCCGGTCAGGCCGACGGCAATTCTACTTCAGGTGCCACGTCGGGGATGCCGGGCTTCAATCTCAAGGGTCGCACGATGTCAAATTACGAGCAGCCGCCGCGCGGTCCGCTCGGCTCGGTGACGATACGCGTGACGGTCAACCGCAAGGGCGTCGTCACCTCGGCCCGCTACGAATCGGGTACCGGTTCGGCTGCCGCAAGCGCCGCCACACGCAAGAATTGCGAGCAGGCGGCTCTAAAGTCGCAGTTTTCCGTGGCCGAAGATGCTCCCGTGTCGCAATCAGGCACTATCACTTATAATTTCCGCTAACGAATAGTTATGGCAATCACTATATTAGGAATCGAATCGTCGTGTGACGACACCTCGGCAGCCGTGATACGCGACGGGCTGCTGCTCAGCAACGTAATAGCCTCGCAGAAGGTACATGAGGAGTATGGCGGCGTGGTGCCTGAATTGGCTTCACGTGCTCATCAGCTCAACATTGTGCCGGTGGTCGACACGGCTCTTTCCCGCGCCGGAATATCTAAAGATGACCTCACAGCTATCGCTTTTACCCGCGGCCCGGGACTTATGGGCTCGCTCTTGGTGGGCACGTCGTTTGCCAAGGGTCTGTCGCTGGGCTTGCGCATCCCCATGGTCGACGTAAATCATCTCCACGGCCATGTGCTGGCGCATTTCATCCGCCGCGATCCCGATGACCGTGTTCCTGAATATCCGTTTCTGTGCCTACTTATCTCGGGGGGCAACAGTCAGCTCATACTCGTGCGCAACTATAACGACATGGAAATCCTCGGCCATACGATCGACGATGCCGCGGGCGAGGCATTCGACAAGTGCGCCAAGGTGATGGGGCTCCCCTACCCCGGCGGCCCGCATATCGACCGCCTTGCAGCCGAGGGCGACGCTAAGGCGTTTAAGTTTGCCAAGCCCCACATCCCGGGGCTCGATTACAGCTTCAGCGGCCTCAAGACCTCTTTCCTCTACACCCTGCGCGACAACCTCAAGAATGACCCTGATTTCATCGAGCACCACCGTGCCGATCTTGCCGCTTCGCTCCAGCACACCATCATCTCCATCCTCATGGACAAGCTCGATAAAGCGGTGAAACTCACCGGAGTGCGCACCGTGGCGATAGGCGGTGGCGTGTCGGCCAACTCCGGTGTGCGCGATGCCGTGGCCCGATATTGCGAGGAGCATGGCCTCAACGCGTTTATCCCCGAGCGCACGTTTACCACTGACAATGCTGCCATGGTGGCTATCGCAGGTTACTATAAGTATCTCGACAAGGATTTCTGCGCTTACTCTGAGGTGCCTTACGCGAGGGTAACTATCTGATAACATTTCGGTTATGAAAATTTCATTTATAGCTATCGGCACCGAACTCCTCATAGGTCAGGTGACCGATACCAATTCCGGTGCCATTGCGCGCCACATCGCGCCTTACGGCTGGGAAATCAATGATATTCAGGTGATTGACGATAATGAGCCTGACATACTTCGCGCTGTGGAGCGTGCGCTCGCCACTTCTGATGTGGTAATCACCACCGGCGGCCTCGGCCCCACCAACGATGACATTACCAAGACCGTACTCACCCGCTTCTTCGGTGGCTCGCTCGTGGAATCGCCTGAGGTGCTGGAGAATATAAAGCGTATTTTCAATAAGCGCGGTTTCGACCTCAATCGCCTCACCGCCCTTCAGGCCATGGTGCCCGACAACTGCACGGTGATTCAAAACCGCGTGGGCACAGCCCCTATTATGTGGTGGGAGCGTGACGGTAAAGTACTTGTGTCGATGCCGGGAGTGCCCTTTGAGACCGAGACTATGTGGAAAGAGGAGGTTTTTCCTCGCCTGCTACGTCGCTTCCCGAGCGACTTGGCTATTGCCCACGCCACTCTGCTCGTGACTGACTACACTGAGAGCGCTCTGGCTGAATATATCGCTGAATATGAGCGTAATCTCCCTGATTATCTTCACCTTGCATATCTTCCCAAGCAGGGTACAATACGCCTGCGCCTCGATGGGCGCCATCCCGACGATGATTTCATCCGCGCCGAGGTGGATCGCTATGCGGCTGACTTAGCGGCACTTCTCGGCCCGGCTGTCATAGCTACCCGCGACGCTTCACCGGCCGAAATCCTCATCGACCTTGCCCGCGAGAAAGGTGTCAAATTAGCTTCGGCCGAGAGCTGCACCGGTGGAAATATAGCCCATGCCATTACAGCCATTCCGGGAGCCTCGGATGTATTCAACGGTGCTGTGGTATCGTATTCCAATGATGTGAAAATCAACCTTCTCCACGTGGATGCCGATACCATCGCAGAACTAGGCGCAGTGAGCGAACCGGTGGCCGGTATGATGGCTGCAGGTGTTCTCGACGCATGTGGTGCCGATGTGGCCGTTTCGACTTCTGGAATAGCCGGCCCGGGCGGTGGCACGCCGGGAAAACCGGTCGGCACGGTGTGCATGGCCGTAGCCGTGCGCGGTCACGAGCCTCAGACCTTCACCTTCCGCTTCAGTGGCGACCGCAGCCGCATCATCGACTCCGCCACCCGCCGCGCCCTCATCCTCGCCATCAAGGCGATAAGATAGTTATGGAGCGGGGGGCACCGCCGTAAATCGGTGAGTTGTAGGGACGTCGCTGTGCGACGTTTCAAGACAGCGCAATAAGCTATTACTCTGTCATGCAACAAGTTACCATCGGCTCATCATGGAAACGTCGCACAGCGACGTCCCTACAAGTCGTTGATTATGTGTTGTTTATATACCTTCGCCGATTATATACGTCATAATCGCCACTATGATGCAAAGCCAGAGGGCTACGATGTTCTTTGTCTGCTTTGCCCGGGCGTAGTAGTAGGTTGACACACCGGCAAACGCGAGGAGAAACACCGCTTCCACCGCCACAAGCCAATCGGGAAACGCGTGAATTACAAACGAATACGCAATGCCGAGCGCTATCGGCACGAAAAACAAATACGTCCAATTAGGGACTACACTTTTCGCTGTACTCATAGCTTATCACTTATAACTTATATCTTTGACTTATAGCGACTTGCAGATGTATTCCAGCACAGCATTGTAGCCCGAGCCGCTGAGAACTGTGGAGAGGATGCCGCGCTCGTGGTGTACGTCGGGCCAGGTGCGGGAGATGGTGGTCCAACTTTCCACTCCGGGGGCAAAGAGAATGAGGCGGCGCGTTGCAGCAGGTATCGCCATCCACTTGCTCTGCAAGGCCGACATCTGTGCGGCCGAAAGTGCGTGCGTAGAAGCGTCGGTAAACACTATCACCACGTTGCGCTTCTCAGCAGTGCCGGTTGACCAGGGAGTATTGAGTGCCTCACCCAGCGCCTGTAGGCCATCCTCAGGCTCGTCGCCACCGCCGTTGGCTGTGATTTTCGACACAAATGACTGGTATGCCCCGGCTTGCGAGGGCAGATTGAAGAGGGGCGAAACGCGAGTGGCGTGTTCCGACAGGTCGCCATACGACACCACCTTAAGTCGCATCGTATTGACCTTGAAATGATTATGGGAGCATACGTTCTCAAAATCAGCGTAGAAACTGCGGGCATGGGACTTGACCATCTCTATCACTCCGCCCATCGAACCGGTATCGTCGATTACCAGCATCATATCCACGTCGATAGGAAGCACGATCGGACTAATTTCCACTGTCTCAGGCTTTTCACTGAAGGAAGGTATCTCTACCTTCTTATCGTGATACCACGGCGCATCGGTCTCTATCTCAACCTTTGAGCCGGGCTTGGCATGGACGGGGAACTTGCCGTTGCGATTCGTCACCTCGTCATAAGTCTCGGTATTGCCCGCAGGGTCAGTGATGGTGATGCGTGTGCGCACCCCCGGAACGGGCTTGCGCGTCATGGAGTCAATCACCTCATAATCAACCGTGAAAGGCAGCGGGCGGAGCCATACAGTGCGGTTGTCCTCAGTCTGGCGGTTAAATTCCTCCACCGTGTATTCACCCTGAAGAGTCGAATCGTTGTAGTGAGGCTTTGACGCGAGGATATGAACCGTAGAAAGCACGAATCCCGAGTCATAAAATCCCATACCGCGACCATCCACATTGGTCACAGACGTGTGCTCGCCCCTCACGCCCGAGCGCGGGTCGATGAGGGTCACCACGGCGCGGGCGCCGGGGATGGGCTCACGCGTCTCAACATCCTTCACGAAGAATGTGAAGCGCTCCTTGAGCGGGCGCAGCGGCAGGCGGGCGGTATCATTATCAAGATAATTGGCCACGGGGACATCGCGGAGAGTAGTGTCGGCATAGCCGTAGGCACTTCCTGTCAATACATCGAGCACCGAGCAGATGCGCACATTTTCGAGCCTAACCCTACCGGCCGCATCTGATTCCAAAGTATCAGTTTCGCTGCCATTTTTCACCACCACCGTGGCTCCGGGAATACGGTCGCCGGTCTCAAGGTCAATGACGGTAAGGAGCGCATCAGCCCGCGCAGCCTGGAGCTTAACCTTCTCATTCCAAGTGTAGTGGAAGAGTGGGCGGGCTACGGCGGGCGCATGGCAAGGAGACATGACAGTGACCTCGGCGCGCGACAGGCAGTAGAAGATGTAAGAGAACACGCTGCAAGGCATATCGTCGATCTCCGCCACGCCGTCTTCATCCGTAACAGCCGTAAATTCCTGAGGATAATCGGGGAGGAAATGCCACATATCGGCAAGATAATGAGCGGTATATGTGAGCGTCACGTCAGCGCCCTGCACCGGTTCGCCGCTCTCGGCATCAAGCGCCGTCACTTTCATGTCGCGGTCACAGCGGATGAGCAGGAGCAGCGGCAGCAGTAACAGAAGCCACCACCAGTACCGGCGGCGCTTACGCAATCGGAAGGTATATTCGTCGGTCTCGGCGTCCCACTTAAATTTCTTGCTGTAAGATATATCCTTGATTTTAGCCATGGTGAGAAAAGAGGGTTATAGTGATTCTGAAATAATGTTTATCACGGCATCGAGGCCGTCGGTGGAAATCACGCTGTAGACGGGTCGGCTGATAACTTCAGTCTGCGGCCATGACGCCACCTCGCTCCACGACTCATGGTCGGGCGCGAAGAGTATCAATCGGCGCGAGGCGGGGTCGAGATTGTCCCACTTGGCGCGCAATGCGTTCATGTCGGCGGGCATTCCGGCGGGATAGTTGGCCTCGCCGGCACGCACTCCCAAGGGATGTGTCTCGGCATCAGTGATGAGCACCACCACATGTCGACGCTCGGTGCCGCTCTTGGTCCATGGCGTATCGAGTGCCACGGACAGCGCTTCAAGGCTGTTTTCAGGTTCGTCGCCGCCATGTGTGAGAGTGAGGCCGTCGATAAACTTGCCCATATCCCGGCGGCGGGCGGGAAGGTCATACAGTTCTGACTGCGAGATGCGGCTGTCCTCAAAATCGCCGTAAGATATAATCTTCATCCTTACCTTTCGGAGCGGCTTATCGATGGCCCGGCAGCGTGCCATGAGGGCATCGTAGATAGTGAGCGCCTTGCTCTTTATCGCATCATGCACCTCATCCATCGACCCGGTATTGTCAATCACCATCACTATATCCACATCGCGGGCAGCGGTATCGGCATGAAGCGTGAGGGTTATCTCGCGGGTGAAATGGAAGAGCGCCGTGGCCGACTCCGTGGTATAAGGATAGCACTCGCCTGTGGCCGTGACGCGCGTAAGCGGGGCGAAAATGTAGGAGAACACGCTGCAAGGAAGGTCAGTATACGTTGCCTTACCCTCGGCATCGGTGGTTTTCTCGCCATATTGCGTCTCCACGGGGAGAAGGCCGTCGTTCCACAGCCACCGGGCATCGTAGCAGAGCGACGTGAGCGCTCCCTCGATAGGAGCACCGTCATCATCCACACACACCACCGTGATGTCGCGCTCGCAGCGGATGAGCAGGAGCAGAGGCAGGAGCAGCAACAGCAGCCACCAATAGTTGCGGCGGGGACGCAGCTGCAATTCATAGTAATCGCGGCTGTCGTCAAACTTTATCTTGCGGGCAAACCGCTCCGTTGAGTATTTACTTGCCATTGTTGCGTTTCTGCATTTCTTGTTTGCGCTCCTCGCGCGCTTTACGGTACTCGGCTGTCAGCACGAATCTGACATTGGATTTCTTCTTGTCGACAAATGTATCGCGGGGGAATGTCGCCACGCCGTCGGCATCGCTCACGGCTGAAATAGTGGTGCCCCCGGGCTGGTCGATAAACACTTCCACGCCGTCGAGCGGAGTGCCGTCGACGTCAAGAATCCTCACCTTCACCTTGCGGGGCTCGGGTCGCGGCGGCTCGGGCTTCTTCACCTCGGGCAGATCCACGTGATATATAAATTCATTTGGCTCGTCGGGGCTGAGCTCAAAGGTGGCATCGGGACCTTTTTCCGACTTCACCTCCAGTGTATAGCCCTGCCTGAAGATAATATGCATCTCCGGGATCTCGCCGTCGGCATTGGTAGTCAGCTGATGACCGTTGGCGGTAAGCATATAATCAGCTACAGGCTCGTTGTTACGATCAATCACCCTAATTTTAAAGCTGACCATCTTGTTGATCTCTACCTTATAAATATCCTTTCCCGACTCGGCCTCAAATATGGCGAGGAATTGTCCCTCAGCGTCGAGCACCTCAAATTTCAGCCCGGCCTTTACTTCGCCCACGTAGTAGCGGCCGGAAGCATCGGTGACAAAGGTGTGGGTATTATTGAAGATGTTGAGCATGAATTGCTTGCCGGCAAGCGGGGCGCCATAGGTGTACACTACTTCAATCGTGACGCTTACCGTGGATAGCGGGCGGGGCTGCGCGATAAGAAACTCTATCACGTCGACGTCGCCGGGGTCTACCGTACGCTTGAATCCCCACTGCGCGAGCACCACTTTCGTATTGCCCTGAGCATCAGTGTACCAGAAGATGCTTTTTTCGTCGGGCACACGAAACAGGCTTGCGGCCGCGGGTATGTGGGCTGCAATTTTCGGCTCAAGGCGAGCCTTGGCATCCTCGATGTAAGCGGCGATATGTTCCTTCTCCACGGGCGAAGCATCAGCGTAAGGGCGGAGGTGGGAAGGAGCATCGGTGAGCCACTTGCCGCGATTGGGGAGCATGTCGATGTTGGCGAATATCTCGCAGTCGGCAGCCCCGAGCAGGAGTGCGAGGCGGCTGCGGATTCGCTTGTAGTCGTCGCTGAGGAGGGGTTCGATGACCGAGAAGGATTCTTCAGAGAGGAGTTGCATGGTGGGGAAATTATGATAGGTGGAAAAATGTTTCAGAATTGCTTGCGGATCGTCTCCACGATAGAGTTGAGCTCGTCGCCGTTGATGGTGGGTTTGCCCGAGTCACGGAGCTTCAATACCATGTCGGCCTTAGCTTTCTTCATAAGAGGATAGGCGTCAGGGATAGTACCGATGGCTTCCATAATAGCGTTGAAATCAGGCACATCATCGCCGCCGGCAAAGAGCCAGCCCATATTATGATTCTTGATTTTGTCAAGAGCTTCATTGAGATTACGGTAATACACGGGGCCTTCCTTAAGTTCATATAAGACTGCTTTCACCGTGGCGGTATGCTCCTTATTATCAAGGTTATGTTCCTGATAATAAGCTTGCAGGTCATTTCTCGCGGCCTCGATAGCCTTGGGGTCATATTTTGCAGCCATAGTCTTGCGGGCAATGGCAATGAGCGTGGAATAGTCGGCGAGCTCTGCTATATGAGCCACGGAGCGCTCGGCGTCGGCCATCTGCTGCGGTTGGCCGTAGCTTGCGAGCAGGCCGCGCTCCGAGTCGAGAAGCTTGCGCGCATTGGCAAGAGCCGGAGTGAAGTCGCTGTCGATAGGCATACGCAACACCTCGGTTTCCATGGTCGAGAGCTGGTCAACGACCGTGGCGGCATGGGAGCGCTTGGCCGTGGCGGCATCCTTGATGCGGGTGGCGCGCTCATTGTTTTTCTCAAGCTTGACGGCCTCGGCGCGCATTCCGTCGATACCGGAGTGAATAGCCTCAGTCTCGGCGGCGTATGAAGCAATTACGGAGTCAACCTCAGCTTTGCGGCGGGTGAGGGCGACGAGGACGGCTTGAAGAGAATCGCGGGTCGCGGTGAGCTCGTCGGTGGCTGCGGCGCGTGAATCCTCGGCTACGGCAATACGTGAGTCGAGTTCGGCAAGGGTGTTGCCGGTCATGCGCAGGAGGTTTTTCAGCGTCTTTATCGAGTCGGCGGTTTCGGCAGCGGTAGCTGAAGTGTACCCTGATGCCACGGCGGGATTGGCCATATACTCGTTGATGCAATTCTTTATCAGCACCATGCGCACCTCAGCGTCATCCTTATTCTTGGTCACCTTCGCCGCCACTTTATCTATATCCTTGGCCGAGGGTGAAAAGAGTTGGGGTGCAGGTGTTTGTGCCGCGGCTTCAGGGAGCATGGCTACCAGTGCCACGATGGCAAGGGAAATATGTTTTAGAAGTGCTTTCATTTCGTAATTTCAGCGTTGATGCGGTCAAAAAATTCGTTGGCCTCGGCCTCGCTCATGTTGGGGCGGTAATTGCGGATTATGTAGTCGAGTGCATGATTGAATTTCTCGTAATAATCGGGGTAACGGGTCGCGCCGGGGGAATATATGCCCACAACCGAACCGATAAACTCGTGGATATCAAATCCCTCAGGCGGCGCGGCTGTGATGCCGCGGAGATGCCCGAGCAGGAAGTTGAGGTTGCGCCATGCGCGGTTATAATCAGCCGTAGCATCGGCCACTTTGTCAATCTCGGCTTTATGCGGCTTCAATATCTTGCCCTTAGCGGCTGCGGAGCGCACTTTCTCCATCTCTGCCGCGATGGCAGCGGCATCGTCATCGCTATACTTTCCCGCCATAACGGTGAGAGCTTTCTTCATAGCCTCGGCGGCCGGGACGACTTCCGCATCATAGGCGGCCACGCTGTCGGCTATCGCCTTGCTGTCGGCTCCGCGGGTAGCTGCAATGCGAGCCGAAGCCGTAGTGAAATCAGCGGCGGCAGCGCGATAAACCTTTATATCCCAAGCATTAAGCTCCCCGGCAGGTACAATCATGGCGGTGCGTATCTCTTCGATAATGCGCTCGTCGTCGATGGTCTTCCTTACGTCGTCATTCTTGGCATTACGTTCATTTTCAGCCTGAAGACCGGCCACTTCCCGACTTATGCTATCGGCTTGCGCGCGGGTTGCCGCGAGTTTCACGCTATCAGTGCGCATCGCTATCTCGGCAAGATCGAGCTCGGCACGGAGCTTTTCGATACGCGAGCGCAGGTGGGCGATGTCATTACGCTTCTGTGTGACGAGGAGATCTTCCTCGGCCACGGTGGTATCGTTCAGCGCCGCTTCTTTGGCCGTGATAGCTGCGCGCACTCGGCTGAGGGAGTCGGCGAGAATATCACGCTCGGCAAGAAGAAGAGTGATTTTCTGCACGTCGCTCTCCTTGACCTGAGCTGTACGAAACAGTTCTCCGAAAGCCTCTATCACTGAATTTTCGCGCACGGCACGGGTATCGGCATCGGCAATCGAGGCCGTCTTTTCCGCTGCTATCTTGCGCGCTAAAGCCTCGTCGGCTCTGTAATATGTCACAGGGTCGGCGGCAAATCCCGCAGCGGGAACGAGGGCGGCAAATATTATCAATAAGTACTTCATTATTCCTTTTTATGGGTATCGCGATAATTGTCGATCATGCGTCCGGCTTCGGCGGGCATACTAGGCACGGCTGAAAGAATCAATATCTTCACAGCGCGCTCGTCGGCCGCAGTCCACGGCTCGGAGCGCTCGCTGTAGAGGCGAGCCACGTCGAGAGCATAGTTCTGCCGGCGTTTATTGAAGGCATTCTTCACGCCGTCGGCACTGAACGCGCGACGCAGATAGTCACACGACGGATTCTGCGCACGGAGCTTTCCCACCTGCGAATTGATATTTTTCTCATGACGCTCATCGTAAGAATCACGCCACGAATTTACCTTCTGGCGGGCACCTATTCCGGCGGCAAAACTCATCTCGGCCTGATGGTCGTCGTAGCGGCGCAGCATATCGTCGGCACCCTCGGCCAACTTAAACTCTCTCAGCTCCTTAGCAGCCGACGCGAGGCGCGAGTGGGAGCGCTCGCAATTAGTGTTCATAGCCTTCTGCATATCGGCCACAATCGAGCGCGAGTAATACATCGAGAGTTTGGACCTCAGTCCCGCTTTCTGCCCCTTGCTCAACACCTTGGAGCTGAGTATCTGCTCATTGAGGATGTCGTCGTAGGCGGCGCGGCTCCACGGCTTATCGGGGAGTTCGTCGATATTAGCGCTTATAGAGGCTTGAGTACCTGACACCACGGGGCCTTTGGCATTGCTCGTGTCACCCGGACGCCGGTGAGAGCACCCGGTGAACAACAAGGCAATAATCAGTATGTTAAACAGTCTATTCATCATTCTGCATTATTATTTTACACCCATAGCTTTAAGCTGCTGTGCGGCATAATTGAAGTCACGCTTGGGATCGTTCTTCTTATTGAGATTCCAATACATATCATAGTATTCCGCTGCCGCTTTCTGAGCCGGAGTAAATTGGTTTTTGTACTTACAAGGGGCATCTTTCGTATCAAAGAATGTCTTATAAGCCTTAACCTTAGCTGCATATTTGCCAATTTCAGGAGCTATCACATCCTTATGCGCGGCTTCGTAGGCTTCTATAGCCACTACATCGGCAGTCGAACAATTCATATTGTTGAGCTTCGCCACGAGGTCACGGTAAGGCTTTGCAACCGACTCATAAGCTTCGGCCTCGGCCTTGGCTTTTTCCTCGGCTTCAAGGGCAGCCTGCTCTGCACGGTTAACGACCGCCTGAATCGAGTCCACGTAGCGCGACGAAGGATACTGCGCCTTAAATTCAGCAAGCGTCTCGGCTGTCATGGGCGAGCGCAGGTCTCGAAGTTCGGCAAACCGACGGGCTGCGGGCGTGGCCGATAGTGACACGGTGCGCTCGGCCTCCTGCGGTTTTTCGGAAGTAAGGAACGTCTTGACCGCCGAGATTTCTTCTCTCACAGCCTCTGCCACGGTCAATGTATCCTTACCCTCTGTGCCATAGTCTATTACCATGCGCTCGGTACCGGCGATGGCAGACACAGGCTTGGTGCGGATGAATCGCAGCGTAGCGCCCTGCGGCACGAGGATGCGGTCGAGCGAATCAAGCGGAGTGATCGACGCAACATTGTCAGGTTTTGCAACTTCGAGCTTGATATGATATATATATTCCCTGTCGGCCTTGAAGAAAAGAAGCCAGGTGAAGAATCCTACCAAAGCCACCAAAAGCACGGCGCCTATGATCATACCCGCCTTACTTAACAGCGCGTCGAGTATGTGGCTCACTGCCGTGGGAGTGTAGGCTATCTCATAGTGACCCTCGCCTTTGGGTGTCATCCTAAACTCTCCGAAAGTCTGTTTGGAATCTCCGGGCAGGAGTTTTGCCACTTCGCCGCCACTCTTGGACGCTATGACGATGGTCTTGCCTTTCTCCACGGGATAATTCTTTCCGTCGGCGATCTTCTTTCCGTCAAAGTAATACTTATGGCAGTTGACGAAGCGCACGGTAACGCTGTCGGAGGGCTTGACGTCAGGACCGGTCACGTGGATGTCAGTGTGCACATCGGCCGCTGCCGCTGCGCGCGACTTGATGGTATAGACGCGCAGGCCGGGCAGTTCATCGCAAGTGATAGCGTCGATCTCGCCGTCGAGTTCATTGGCAAACTCCACTTTCGCAACCTTCTCCACGGCCATCACACCGGGCAGCGACTTCTTAATATTTCCGTCAATCTTCAGCTGCACTGAATCTTTCAGGCGATTATTGACCACAGTACCTGTCACACTGAGCGTGCCGTCGGGCTGCATGGCCATAGGCACGAGGAGCTCCCCACCTTTGTTTTTACAACTCAGCGCGAGCTGACCGCGCGAAGCTCCGTAGGGCAAGCGGGCAACCGACCCTTTGAGTTCGTAATCCTTACCCTCATATCTCACGGCCAAGCGGCAGTCGCCGGTGACGCGGTTGAATATCGCGGGGAGCACTACCTTCACCTGCTCGGTCGACGGGGTAAACTCATATACTCCGTTGACCAGCTTCACCGTAAAGTCAGCGGCTCGGAGCGACATCTTCGCCGTGGGAGGGATATAGAGCGGCTCGCCCTCTACAAAGCGGGTCTCAAGAGTGACATTGTCGGTGACTATCTCGGCGACTATCTTCGGCGCTTCCCCTGCCGGAATCTTGACTTGCGGCACTACAGCTGCCACCTTCACCTCCAGAGGCTGCTTGGCGGTTATCAGGTCGATGGGGCGACAACGGCCTACAGGGAATTTTTCCTTAGAATAATGGTTGGGGAAAAGTCCCACTATATATTCCTCGGTGACTTTAGGACCGTCGACTGTAAACATCCACAATCCTTCCACCTCGCGGGCAGTGACAATGCCCTCGGCCTTATTTGACAGCACCAGTAAAGGAGCCACGGCAGCGGTATCGGCTTCCTTGCCATTGACCTGCACCTTCACCTGAAGGTAATGGGTGACAGGCTTCATGCGCGGGAGCACGAGACGGTAATCGCTGCCTTGACGGCTGAGCAGACCGCTCTTTACCATCTCTTCTACCGTACCTTTACCTTCCCATGTATGGAAATAGGGACGGCTGAGAGTGATTTCGATCGTGTCCTCGGGGCGCAGACCCACTTCGTCGATATGTCCGGTATAATCATCGCCGTTGACACGGAGCGACTTTATCTCCACGCCGGCGTCAGCAAACGGCAGCAGGCGGTTCATAGGCACCGACTCCGATACCTTTTCTATAAACTCAGGCTCGCGACTGAAGGTGATGTCATACGCTCCGCGATTGTCGACAATATCGCGGCGGAAAAACATTACCTCCTGGCAGTCAAAAAATTCCTTATGATAGGGATTGTCAAAATAGCGGTCGACCGTGGCCAGGTCGTCATACTTCACTATCTTGGGAATATTATTTTGCACCGAGGGGCTGTAGCGGAACATGCGGCGGTCAGGCACCACGCGGGCCATAGTGTCGAGGATGTTCTGAAACGGCCGTATCTCGTCAAACTTACCCGGCAGCGGAGTACCGTTGAGCGGGTTGACATACTCGCGGAAATAGCGGTTGACCATCTCGTCGAGCACCTCGCGCACATTGGTGATCATGAGCGTGTGGGGCACGAAAAGCGTGATGGCTATAAATGCACCGGCACCCGAGTCGTTGCTCGACCGGTAGTGAGTGTAGACCTTGTAGCGCGAGGTGAACTCTACGGCATAGTAATCCACACCGTGACGCCTCACGCCCACATACGAGCGTATATCCTTAAGCGTGTCGCTGATATCGCGCTCATTCACGTCGACCACATTGGAGCAGAAGATGCGGTAACCGCCCTTGCAGCCCCATATCACAAGACCTATATCTTTAATATCGTAGTTCATTCTTTATCAGAAAATGCCGAAACGCTTCACGGAGCGCGACGGTGTGACGGTTTTGATGAAATTGATTATCTCGCGGGAGTCGCGCGGGTCAAACTCAAAAGAATTGCCCACGAAGAACTTACCGAGCGAGAAGGTGAGGAAATAGAGCTTATAATCGTTGGCTTTATTGCAACCGTGCTGCTTGCATGTCATCTCCAGATCCTTAAGGAAAGCGCGGAAGTTGGTGGTAAGGTACCGCTGTGCCTCGGCCATGCGCTCGTTGATATTGTCCTTACCCATAAGGTCACTCTTGGTGAGGATGATAGCCACGGTCTCCACGCGGCTCATGGTGCAACCCTCCTGAGGCTTCGACGGATTGGGGCCGTCGTAACAGAGGGTGCGCAGGGCGCTTTCGAGAGTGAGGAGCTGATCTTGCTCGGTGCACTGCTGGTTGATGCCCTTGATGGTGGAGTAGTCGAGCACGAAGAATAGCATCTTGCGGTTATTGTTGCGCAGTATGGTCTCGGCTCCGAGCTGCTCCCACACGCCGCGCATCGAGGTGTCGGAGATGCGGTTGGCTGCCGACTGGAATGCCTCGCCGGCCATCTCCACGATAGTAAGGTCGTTTTGCTGGCGATTGTCATTGATTTCAATCTGCATGAACGATACGGTATCGGTTGCGGTACCAACCGGCGGCTTCTTGGTGCCGACTGATTTTATCAGACCATTGTAATAAGCCATGCAGGGATCGATACCGTCCACCATGTGAGGCACGTAGCGACCATTGCCATCGAGGCGCAGCTGATAAAGCATACCGGCGAGCACCGAAGACTTGCCCGAACGGGGTACGCCGAGGAAAAACACATCGGTACGGTCGCGGGGATAGTCGCCCAACAGGTCAATCTTGGTCTGCGGCATCGAGAACTCGGGCGATACCACATCTTTCTGCGTGAACGATTCGGGGACTACACCGTTGTCAATCAGATCCTGATGAGTGATGGTCATGCCCTTGAGCAGGAAGCGCGCCCCCACCCCGCCCTGCGACTGGAGGTAGCTGCGCACTGTTTCATTGCCGAGATCCACGCCGCTATAGAAGTTGCGCATATCATCGGCACTGTATTTCCAGGGCGACTGCTTCATATCGTTGAAAAGTTCGGCCTTAAGTTCCACAAGCTCAGCCTCAAGCATGTCTATGTTCATGCGGGCATCAAATGAGTGAGCACCCTGAGGATACTTGTTGAGATAAGTGCGGTAAGCCTGCGCTGTGTTGCGGCTCTCAGCCCAGCGCCAGGTCTCCACCTCTTCAAGTTCGGTGCGTGCCTTATCGGCCTCGGCCACGAAAAATCCGTCGGGGTAATCCTGAAGATACTTCTCGATACCCTCGCGCGACTGCTTGGCTAAAGCCCACACATCTTTTTCGGCCAGGAACTTGCGTATCTGATCCTGCACCATATAGTTGAGACCTATCTGGCGAAGTTCATCGAAGGTGACTTCGCCGCTGTTGATAAACCCTATCAGATCATTAATAGAGTAGAGCGATATATTATTGGGATCGAATGGCATGACTTTATTTTTATTAGCTTTTTGATTTTCGGGTATTAGTTGAGATTGAGAGTATTGACGCTTTCATTGCCATAGCGGCGTCCGCCACGGCCGGTATCGGGACGGCATGCGAAATATACCATCAGCATCATGAACTGGAGCACGATAATCACGAGCACTGACCAGAAGCTGAAACCGATCTTACCGAGGTGGTCATACACCTCAAAATCATTGTGATACGACTGCGGATGATACAATTCGTCATTATCAAGCGATACACCGAAAGCCGACGTGTCGCGCGACTTGCGGGTAATCTGGTCCTCCCACAGCTCCTTGTTGTCCTTAAGGTATCGGAGGTCAAAAGCCACATCCCACCACACGGGGCTGTTGAGATTATCGCGGATAATCGAGAGATCTTCAGTGATGCGGTTGGAGCGCTGGGCATAGTCGGAATCGAGGTAATAGTCAGGCACTTCATTGACGCGCGTCTCAAGCGACGAGCCTGTCACGCCGCGACCTTCAAGCACGGTGCGATAGTCGGCCATGAAATTGAGCACCCACTCATTGAAGCTGCCGGCATCCTCGCCGTAGGTAGTGAGAAGTTCGTCGATTTCAGCATTGGCCTCGGTGCGTATCTCATCCTTGACCACACTTTCCACATATATATATTGGTTGACAAAAATACACGACACCACGCTCGCCAGAGCATAGACGGTAATGGCAGCCTTCACGGTGTTGCCCGACACATTGTCGCGCCCTGCACTCTTCTTCACCATCAGGAAAAGACAGCCGCCAAGCACGGCAGCGAGCAGCACGCCCAGCACTATGCTTGCGGCGAAATTGTCGATTACATAATTGATGCCTATCATAAAGGCAAATGACCAGATCAAAGTTCCGATGCCACTGAGGGCGTAAAGAAAGTATTTCATTTTTGGATTGGTAAATAATATACTAATTAAATAGACTATCGTATTCTCACAAGGTTAAATCGTATCTGCCGGTTTCGTTGGTGTGGGTTCATCACCATTCCGTAAGCATCCTGACCCGTACCGGGGACGAAAGCGAAATCGTAGGGTTCATAAATACCATCGGAGCCTTCACACCCTGATGATTGATGCAAGGAAATTCTGTCAGCATCCACCGCAACTTCCAGTATACCTCTATATCTGCTGCCCGAAGGTTCAACTAATTCGAGCACTCCTTGCGTCGAGCCGTCGAAAGTAAAATACATTGTCAATCTCTCCTTATCGGTATTGACAAGTCGTGAAACGTTTTTCCAAGTACCTTTCAATGTATTTACTGCCACTTGCTTGACAGATACCGGGCTATTCTGCCGACCACCTACATTTTCGCCCTTTGCTCTTACTTGCATCGCTTGATATGCAGGAAGTGACTCGGTGAATGAATCAATACTTTCAGGTTCGCGACTGAAAGTGATGTCAAAAGCGCTGCAATTGTCCACAAGCTCGCGGCGGAAAAACATTACTTCCTGACAACCAAAAAATTCATTATAGTAAGGATTATTGAAATAACGATCAAGCATAGCAAGATCATCGTACTTCACTATCTTGGGAATATCATTCTGTATCGACGTGCTGTAGTTCACCTTGCGGCGATCAGGCACCACGCGGGCAATGGACCGGAGAATGTCGCGGAATGGCTTTATCTCATCATATTTCTCCGACAACGGGCTGCCGTTGAGCGGGTTGACATACTCCCGGAAGTAGCGGGCGATAAGCTCATCGAGCACTTCACGGAGATTGGTGACACTCAGCGCATGGGGTACAAATAGTGAGACCGCTATAAACGCCCCGGCGCCGGAGTCGTTGCTTGACCGATAGTGAGTGAATACCTTGAAGCGTGACGTGAACTCTACGGCATAATAGTCCACCCCGGGACGCCTTACGGAAACAAATGAGCGTACATCCTTGAGCGTATTGCTGATTTCCCTCTCCTTCACATCTACAATATCGGCACAAAAGGTGCGACAGCCCCCTTTGCAGCCCCATATTGCGAGCCCCGTTTCATCAATATATGAATGATTGGTATCCATAAGAGATCAGATAGCAAAGTTACGCATAAAAGTTAGACTATCGTATTCTCACAAGGTTAAATCGTATCTGCCGGTATTTTTCGCGCTGGTTTACGGCCACGCCCTGAGCCACACGGTTGCGGTCAGGCACGAGTGAGAAATCATAGGGATAATATGTGCCGCCGGGGCCTGTGCAACCGGCTGACTGATGCATTGAGACTTTGTCGGATGCCACGGCCACGTCGAGCGAGCCTGAATAGCGCTTGCCGCCGGGCTCCACGAGTTCGAGCACGCCGCGGGGCGAACCGTCAAACGTGAAGTAGAGCACCACATCTTCATTATCATTGTTTTTCAGCGGCGTGGTGCTTTTCCACGTGCCGCGCAGATCGGCCACGGTGGCACCCTCGGGAATTTCGAGAGTGTCGAGCGCTTCGATGCAACCGGGATGCTCGCGGCGCAGGCGGTCAATCTCCTCCTGAAGCTCTATATAGCGTCGCAATATCTCCTCGCAGTCACTCGTGCCGCCACCCTTTCCGGGCTCGGTCACCGGCCCGCTCACCACCTCGTCACCGGGACGGGGCTGCGAGGCTTCGGGACCCTTTTCCTTGACCAGCTGCACGGCGCGGCCGAAGTTGACGATCGGGCCTACGTCGGAGGGGGAAGGTATGCCGGTGGTGCGCATGATGTCGGCAACCTGCGTAGTGGTAAGCGAAGGCTCCATGCTCTTGAGCAGAGCCACACCGCCGGTCACTATGGGCGCGGCCATCGAGGTTCCCTCCATATACCTGTATTTACCGCCGGGAACGGCATTGTATATATCCACGCCGGGAGCGGAAATGGTGGAGCGGTCGCCATAGTTGGAGAAATTGGCTTTATATTTGTCGGGCGTCACGGCCGACACATTGATAGTGTGCCCTGAACGCTGAATGGGGTCGAGACCAATGATGAGATTCTGATTTCCGCCGGCGAGCACAAATGTCACGCCCTCGCGCTCAGCCATCTCAAATATCTTGGTCCACACGGCTTCTTCTTCAAGAAACTGATTTCGCACTATCTCTTCCTGCATCTCCGGGGGCGCAAATTGCAGGAAAGGATTGAATTCCATGCCCAGCGACATATTGACTACCTTGGCGCCGCTCTTTATGGCGTAGAGGGCAGCGTCGATCACGGCCGACGTAGGCATAAGGCCGTTTCGGTCGCCTACCTGAATGAGTATCAGGTCACTGCCCGGAGCAATACCGGCAGTGCCCTCGCGATTATCGGCAATACCGGCCGCAGTGGCTGCTACGTGCATACCGTGGCCGCTTTTCTGAGGAAATATATCGCGGTTGTGATACACGGCGTTGTACACATCCACCACTTTACCCTTGATTTCAGGGTGGTTGAGGTCAAATCCATCGTCGATTATCGCAACTTTCACATTCTTGTCGCCACGGGTCACATCCCACGCGTCATATACCTCGGTCATGTCGAAGTACCAGCGCTTGCGTGAATCGGAAAATGCCGGGTCGTTGGGGACATCGGAGGTGCCGAAAAGTGTCTCGGGCATTACTATCAGCTCCCACGACGGGAATTCCGCGGGCAGACGGTCGATCATCTGCTGGCGCTCCTCGGCAGGAAGCATCAGCACCAGTCGGGGGATGAGCGTGTCGGGGTTGGCAAACTGATACCGCTTCTTGTCAGGGTACTTCGTGCGAAATTCGCGCACAAATTCGTTGACCGTGCCGCCGCGCGTGATTACGAGAATCAGTCGGTTGGCCACTATGCGTGTCATCGAGTCGGGACTCTCCACCACATCCTGTCCGGGGTCAATCTCGGGCGGGATGGCGATGATCTCGCTATCGTAAGGCTCGCCTCCATCATTCTTGGAGCAACTGCTGAAGAGCTTGCACAGCAGCCATATCAGCAAGAGGATACCCAAGATAATAAGTAGCCATTTCAGAATCTTTTTCCACCGTGGCTTTCCTGCCGGAGCGGGAGGAGGTGGAACCACAGGAGGCTGCACCGGAGGGACTACCGGCGGAACTACCGGCGGCTGCTTCACTTCAGGAGTGCCGGTGACTTTAGGGTCCTGAGGGTCTTTAAGGTCTTTAGGGTCTTTAGGGTCATTAGGGTCTTTAAGGGTATCTGTGGACGATGATTGCTCTGATTTCTGCTCAGGTATCTCGGGCTTTTCGGTTACAGGGACCCCTACTCCTAAGGGCATGCGGCTGAATTCACTCACATTCTTTGGGTGCATACCCCACTCGGTGATTACCACGCGGTCATCGCCGCAATATACAGTGTCGGGCGAGTGGTGGGTGATGGCTTCGGCGAGCACTTCGCGCGCCTCATCGTCGGCACCCTTCACTGCATTTCCGAGCTTCGTCATAGTGTCGGCAAGAATACCCTCGTAGCGGGCGCGCTCCTCGCCGGTGAGTTGGCTCAGCTTGCGGGGCTCGCCGCTAAACATGTCAGTGCCCCATATTATCTGCTCTTTGCCGGGCTGTCCTGTCACCTGAGGGGTGGCAAGCAGGTGACGGGTGGCATTGTCAAGGCCTTTGAGCCGATGGGTGATGAGCGAGGTCACGCGTGAATGTTGCATCACCACGGGCTGGTTGCCCACGAAGTGATGCGTGAATGAATTATAGTCGCTTTGATTGAGATATTGCATGATTGTCTATCAGATTTCGGAGGAAAGAGTGGAGAGTGTGGCCAGGCCGTGCTCGGGACGAAGGAGGGGCTTGATGTCGGGCTGATTGATGATAAACTTCGTCAGCACGCCGCGCAGCTCATTGTTCATAGCAACGTCATACTTGGGTATGCCGCATGTGGCGAGGAAAGCTATCTTCATCATGTCGGTCCACTCGCGGAAGGAGTGGTAAGCGCTGAAATATGAGAGTTTTACAGTATCGACGGGCACATTATTGAGGAGCGTGTCGACGTTGTCAAACACATCAAATACGTCGTCGAGTCCCTCGCGCGCCTTCACGTTGTCAAATTCCACATCATCCTTATACACGGCATCGACCTTCACGTCAAAGTTATTGTGGGAAACGGTGTCGCGCACGTCCTTCCAGAGTTCTTCCTCAAAGAAAGCCGTGCCTATGGTATTGATGAACTTGTTGAGCATCTCGGCGCAGATGTCGGCCAGCATTTCGGTCATCTCGTCGAGATTCTCGCGGGCGGTGACGTAGGGAGCCAGGCGGGCGGTGATGCGCTCGGTCATCTTAAGTTTATCGGTATATAGCACGCGTATATTGGCCAGCAGCATTTCGAGGGCTTTCTCGTTCATGCCGCGGTCGATAAACTCGCGGAAACGGTCGATGTTGAGATAAGTCTCCATCCAGTATTTCTCCACGGCATCCACTATGATGCGGGCGAGGTTTCTCACCATGGGCGGATTGATTATATCCTTCATAGTGAGCTTCATATCGGCCAGATATGCGTCGAGTTCCTCATCGGTGGCGAAGTGATAAGTCTCGCGCATGCGGCGGCGGTTTTCAGCCTCATTGGCAGCCGCATCCACAGGCACTTTATTACCGCGCTCGTCTATCACGTAGGGAGGCACGATGCCGGCGCGATTGCGTATGGCAAAGAGGGTCGAGAGGTCAGTATCGTCGAGCACCTTTACTGAGTTGACCGTAGTGAGGATAGTATCGTTGATTTCGTCCTCATGCACCATGAGGGTATTGAGGAAATCGGAGAAGAAATACTTGTCCTTGCCGAAAAGAGCGTCAAACACCAGCTCGATACGGCCTGCTCCCTCGATGGCACGGCGCAGCTCCTCATCAGAATTATCGTCGTGGAAATGCTTCTTGAGCGCGGCCACGAGGCTGGTGATGGCACGGTCAGAGATGCGGGCAAATGTGCGCTCCCGCGATGCATTCATCTTGCGGCCCGAGCGGGTGAGATTGTCGATAATCCACTTGGAGCCGTCTTTGCCGGGCGACACAGCCTCGTCCCACGAGTGGCCGGGGTCAGCGAAATGGGAGCGGATATACTCGTTGGACACGAATGTCTCGCGCAGTCCGTCAAAGAATGTGCGGTAATCCTCGCTTACTGATGTCTCGCCTTGCAGCTTGCCGTCGGCAGTGCGGGAGAGCACCCAGTCGCCGTTGGCATCCTTGGTCATATATCCGTTGTAGAGACCGTCGAGGCACGAATATTCAAATGAGCGGAGCATATAGAAGTTCTTGAATGCCTGACCTGGGGTCCACTCGTTTTCCCACGGATTCTTTATCGACGCTGACATCACGCTCGACAGTATGCCGAAGCGCTTTGTCCAGCGGTTGCGCTTCTCCTGCTCGCGCTGCTCGGGGCTACCCTTGGAGTCGACGTCGCGGCGCTTGAGCTCGATATTGAACTTGGTGCCTATGATAAAGAGGGGCGATACCTCGGCCGTGGCGAGGAAGTCGGCACGCTCGGCGGGAGTCTTGCCCACTGTCTTCTCCACCCAGCTTGTAAGGAGTGTGGGAAGGGTATTTACCTCATTCTGCGTATCGTCGTGGCAGAAAAGGAGGTTGGTGATGAGGTATTGCTGAGAATACTTATTAAAAAGGTAGGCCACCTTACCGCGGATGAGCATGAGCGAAGCATCCTTGCGGGTGATGTCGGCCTCGGTATTTTTCTGGCGCGAGCGGGCGCCGGGGAAGTCGAGGATATCGAGATCTTTAAGGAAGGGTTTCTCGGCGAAAAGGAGTTCGCTCTGGCGGGGATTGGTGGGATCAGTGATGGTGAAATCCACCTCCATAGCAAGGGCGCAGAACACTGCTTTCTCGATATTCGACACCTCCTTACCGTCGTCGGTCATGGCATCCATGAGCGGCTCCTTAGCCTTCTCGATCATCACCTTTCCGCCCTTTTCGTCGTCGAGTTCGTCGATGCCGAAGAGCTCGTAGATGCGGTCAACGTGGAGTATCGTGCCGGTAAACTTATTGACGGCCGCGAGCTTGATATAAACCGTGCGGCTGAAATCGAGGCGCTCAAGCGTGGCGATGAGCTTATTGAAAACCTCGGTAATGATAGGGTTGCGGTTCCAAAGGTAGGAGAACACGTCGGCCCACTGCGACACGGGTATTGCCGGGATAACCTCGGCAAGTGTCTCGAAATAGTTCTGACGTATCAGCGCCTCCTGGAAGTCAGGTCGCTGCTCCATGAGGCCGAGGGTGAAATACTCGCGGAGCTCGTAGATGTCGTCCTCCCCCACTATCTGCTGCATCACGGGCTTGCCGCCGTAAGTGTCACGCAGGCGTTTCACCTCGGCTGCTATCTCCTCTTCGCGAGGCACGGAGTGGTCTTTCACGTCGTTGAAATACGTATCGCAGAGCACCAGCACCACGTCGACCGGCGAGAGCATCACGGCCTTGACCGGATAGCGCGGGTCTTTCCACACCTGCCGGGTGGTGAA
This sequence comes from uncultured Staphylococcus sp., assembly GCA_964477665.1. GTDB lineage: Bacteria > Bacteroidota > Bacteroidia > Bacteroidales > Muribaculaceae > Duncaniella. Next base: position 15,143 of record CAYZFG010000004.1, on the reverse strand, counting down.
GCGCGAGATGAGCGAAGTTGCCTCCTTACCGTTGCCGGTGGGGTTGATATACTCGATGAAGCCGGTGGGATTGCCCTCGGCATCGTAGATGGTCAGGGGATTAGTCTCGGAAGTGAGCAGGCAGTCCACCATATATGACTTGCCCACCTGCGACTTGCCGAAGATGGCGGCCGCCGGATTGACACTCGCTGCGTAGCGTATACGGCGCAGGTCGATGCGGTTAGTGATAAGGTCGCGGCGAAGCGAGCGCAGGTCGCTACCTTTGAGATATGATTTTCCCCAGTCGAGACCGGCGCCGTTGGCGCTGAGCTGGGCATCGATATGTTTATTTTCCATTGTACAGTTGATTTATGTGTTGCGACCGGTAGCGTCAGTCATTGATCTGGGTGATGAATTTGCCCGAGTCGAGCCAGTTGTTTTCATCCTCGGCCCACGTCTGGAGGCGGAGTACAAACATTTTATTGGATATCTCGTCGCGCTGCGAATTGTAGATGCTGTCGATCGAGAGTGCTTCCTTATCGGTATTGAACTCGCGCTCGATTGCAAATGTGAGCGGCGTATTGCGCTTGGTGCGGAACTTGATGGTATCCATCTCTGAGTTGATATAGTCAGGCGAGATATCGCTTTCCTTGGCCGTGGGAGGCAATCCGAGCTGCGTGCGGAGGTTTTCGATAGCCTTCTCGCGTATATACTTGTCATTGAAGTCAAGCACATAGAGCAGCTGCGAGGGGTAGCCGCCTATATTTATCTGCTTGGCACCGAGGCGTATGGGGAAGCCGGAGATTTCTATCATGCCGCGGCGCACGGTGGGTGTGAGCAGCGGAGTGAGTGTACCGGTCATGGTGTTGAGCACGCCTATGTAATCAGTAGTGGGAAGAATCTTGGTCTTAAGATTCTCGGTGTTGAGGCGGAAGTCGTTGAGCTTGCCGTTTTCAGCAAGATAAGAGATGAGCGCACCCACGGCCACCATTGATTTCTTGTCGCCGAAGTGACCTATGTCGGTCGAGCCGGGATACCACGAGCCCACGCGATACTCGTTCATCGAAATAAGGCGGTTGGGCTTTACGGCATCGAGGCGGCGGAGCAGGCGGTGAACCTGATGCAGCGAGCAGGGACGGCCGGCCATGAGCACGATGTCGCAGTTGTAGCGCGAGAATATCGCTGCCCACTTGCGCATCGAGGGCTCAAATACCTTGCACACTATCTCGTTCATGAAGTCGCGCGAGTACTTGATGGGCATATCCTCGAAGCGGAAACCCATCTGTCGCTCAAAGAAATCGAGCAGCGCCTTGGAGGGACGGTGTGTGGGGAAAATCTCGTCAAAGGTCAGCACGCGGTCGTCGCTGTCGTGCTGAAGCAGGTCGAGCAGGCAGTTGGCCACGGGGATGAGCACCTGGATATTAAATTCCTTGCGCATACGCTTTTCCTTGACGCCCATCGCCTGGGTGTCGCCGAAGAAGTGAGCCTTGACATTAGGCACGTCATGGCAACCTATGGCGCGGAGACGGTCAGTGATGAGGCCCGAGGCTCCGCGGTATTTCTCCTGCGGGTCATTGAGAAGCACGTCGATAATCACGCGCTTTGTAAGCTCGTCGCCGGCTATGTGGAATGTCTCCCAGAAAAGCGGCGTGGGTATGATGGTCTCGCCGCTGTTGCGGTAGTTGCATATCATGATGTCGGTAGTACCGGCGCCTATGTCGATGGAGCCCACGGTGAGCGAGCGCTCTTTCTCGCCGTTGCGGCGCTTGCCGTAGAGGTCAAAGAACTCGCGCGAGTTACCCAGATAGCGGCGCATCTCGCTGTAGAGATACACCATCTGGCAGCAAGTGGCCTCGTCGTAGATCCAGTTGCGGCGCATATCATAGTTATCGGCATTCTTGGCAAGGTCTTTCACCGAGGGGATGACTTCGATTTTATCGCGGTCAGCTTCGGGGTCGTAGGTCTCGCTGTAGGTGCCGGCATAGTAGCGCGAGAGCACTATCGATGCCTCTTCCATGCAGCGGCGGAGCACAAGTTGCTCCTGGCGGCTCATGGCCGTGGGACATGTGAGGATGACGCGGCATATACGGCGCTTGCGCGACTCGTTGCCGTTGCGCTCGCGGAATTTCACGCTGTTGATCTGCATCCTTACCTGAAGGAGTATCTCAAGGAAGCAGAATGTCATGAGCGAGCGGCGGGAGTAGCTGCTGCGCACTCCGAAGTTCATCGGATCGGCTACAAATGAGCCGTCGGTGGCAAACTGCTCGTCGATACCCTCGATGCTCACTTTCATTGCCGGTCCGATGTAGCGGTCGCGCTCCGACACAAATTTCCACTCGCCGGCAAACGGCGCATCGTCCCACAGATAGCGCTTCGGGCTGGAATAGTTGGTCTCAAATTCCTCATTGCTGAGCAGGTCATTGTCGCCGTCGTAGATATTGCGCAGGGCTTCGGAGCCCAAGCGCACGTAGCTCGGCCAGCGGAACTGGCGGTCGCCCGTCGAGAGGCCGAAAAGCTCGCGACGGAAACAGAGGCGCATGTCAAATGGCTTGTCGTAGACCTCGCCCGTAGAGAGGTCGCGCAACTCCACGGTGGCAGCCTTGGAGAATGATGCGTTGATGGGGTCCTCGGCGATGAGGCCGAAGGTGCGGGAATTGCCCACGTCGAGCACCAGATTGGTATTAATCACAGCTTGACCGGCGTCGTTATAGAGTCGCACCTCGGGGAAGATGTGCTTGCGCTGGAGGTAAGTGATAAGATAAGCGTAGTAGGCGAGATACTTCACGCGGTTGCGCACATCCTCCTGCTTGCCGTATGGGTCAGTGTGGAGTATGGAGCGGAGATAGCCGTCGAGCTCGGGATTTTTCTTCATGTCCACAAACTCATAGGCCCGCAGAGGCACTATCATATTGTTGATGCGGTTGCGCTCGCCGTCGGTCATATTGTCGAGGTCGGCCATCGAGATACCGCAGAGGGCATAATCCTTGAAAGGCTGGCCGCTGTTGAAGTGAGGGCTCACGCGGTCGTTGCTCAGGTTGAGGTCAGTATCAAATGCGAGCACCATGCGGTATACTCGCTTGTGAGGCGTAGACTTATCGGCCACGGGGATAAGCTTCACGCGGCACCAGTTGAGGGGATAAGAGAGGGCGGCGTCGCGGTCTTTTTCATAAAACGGCATCGGGAGCCAGCGGTTTTCGATCTGTTCGAGTCCCGACAGTCGCATATCGCCCACGGTGGTGTCGAGACTGTTGACCGACAGCAGGTCATCATTTTCGAGCCAGTTGACGTGATTGTTTATCACTTCCTCGGGCGCAAGCTCATTTGTCTTCGGGTCAAGATAGCCCGCAAGCACCAGGTCATTGCGACGGAGAAACTTGTCTTTCATTGGGAAATAATACACGGGATCCATATACACCACGTCCTTAAACTGATAGACGTAGTATCGCAGGGCCTTCATCACGTTTTCGCTGAGGTCGATTGTCACCTCATGCTCCGGCTCGTAAAACTGGATTCCGGTGTTGAGTATCAATGAAAAATCACTCATTTTTCAAGGTTTTATTTATTTGGCAAGTTATTTAGTCACTATATCTTCGCAACCCGGCAGGGTTGACAGGCAAAGTTACAAAAAAAATTCATAAATCGCCCCGTATCAGGGCAATTTATGAATCAATGTGGTAACAAATTTCCTCCTCATCCATCATCTGTCACTCCACCGCCACCAAACGGTGAAATTACGATGCTAAATGCCGGAGTGGCTTGTAACAAATACCTTCACTTCCTCCCGGAATGATTCCTACCTTCCTTCAATGCCTCACTTATCCATAATATAGCTTCATCTTGAAATTTCTTTCGCGATTCTGTCCCGGGCTTCCCATACTTTTCTTCAAGTATTTGATTAAAAGTAGGTAATGAAGAAACTTTGTCCATATTAATCTTTCTCATGATGCCATAATATTAATTTTTTCATATCACTTCTCCCCGCTTGAAAGGTGGAAGTCATAGCCGGCGGGGACGAAGAAGGTGACGCGATACATGCGCGTGCCGTCAGCCATGGTAATGATTTCATCGGTCATGGTGACGTGCCGGCGGTTGCGCTGATTAAATACGCTGATTGCCTGATGGATGATATTCAATCCCGTACCGGTGCCCGATGCCGGAGAATAGTCGCCCGCAGGGATGGTATTGTCGATGGTAAGGAGTGTCCCACCCTCAACCCGGTGTATGTCGAGACGCAGTTTCTTACCACTATAGTCGTAGCCCATAAGACCATGTTTCACAGCATTTTCCACCACGATCTGAAGCAACATGCCGGGCACTTTTGTATGCTCGGGATTGATGATGGGATCGATATATTCATCGTAGGTGAAGTCAGGACCTATGGAGGGCGACATTACGTCGATATACATGCGTATGAAATCGAGCTCCTCGCCGAGGGTGATGAGCTGACGGTTGCACAGCTCAAGATTCAATCGCATAAGGCTGACGAGGTTACGCACATTCACATTATCAGCCGGGAGCTCGGCATTGAGGATGTTGAACACGAAGTGTGGTGAGATGCGGTTGCGGGCATTCTCGATGCGCAGCCCCTGCAGGTTGCTCCGCAGTTGCTCAAGCTGGCGCATGTTGCGGCGGCGTCTTATCTGGGAGTGGATACCAATGGATAGAATGATGATCACGGCCACCGACACTAAAAATGCAACCCAAAGGTAAAGCCTCGAAATTTCCTCTTCTTTCTCGGTCACGCGCACCCGGGTGCGAAGTATCGTCGTGTCCTGGCTGTAACGGGCGTTGACCTCAGCGGTATAGTTGCGGGCTATGAAGCGGAGCACCGAGTCGTCAAGAGTCTCGGCACGCGCGAGCTGCCGCATAGCTTCGCGGTAGTCGCCCGTAGCATCGTAATACTCGCTCAAGCGGTGGTGATGCAGAGCCACATAGCGGGGTGAAAGAGTGATTGAATCAGCGTCGGCCGAGAGAAGCAGTCTACGCGCCAAGTCGAGATTGCCCGAGCGCAATTCGAGCTCGCCGCGGAGTGAATTGAGGTAAAATTCCTGATTCACGTCGCGGAATGCCATGGCGTCAAACTCGCCCACCGACATATCGATATACTTTCTCGCCTCCTGCAGCGAGTCGAGATACATGTAGCACTCGCCCATATTGGAATGGGTAACGGCATCGAGGTAAGGGTCGCCTATCGACTTCAATTCAGCCGAGGCCTTTATGAAATCAGCAAGTGCGTCAGTAAAATCCTTTCGGTAATAGTAGCTGTTACCTCGCGATGAGTAGAAATAAAAGCGGTCAGTGGCCGACACACTGTCGAGCTCCTCGGCATTAAGTTGATAAAAACGATCTGACTCTACATTGTTGCCCAAAATAGTATAGATACTCGCCGCACGGGTGCGTATCGAGAAATCAAGATCGTGTATACCGGTTGAGTCGGCAAGCAATATAGCCGTGCGCAGCTGCACCACACCCTCGGCCGGATTACCTGTCATTTCGAGAAGTTCACCTGCGTTGGCGTGATTCTTTATTGCCAGATGCCAGTTGCGGTTGGCGCGGGCATAGTCAGCCGTGAGCAGGAAATCGTCGGCCGCCTCGCGATTGCGTCCGTACAACGAGTGAATCACCCCGTTGATATAAGTATATCTCTCTATAGTGGCATTAGCCTCGGGGTGAGAATCAGCATATCTGCGGGCCATCTCCATTAGTGAATCACTTGCCGCAGCATCGCGGTTGACGAGCGCTGCGAGCGCTATGTGGGCAGTCAGAGCATAGTAAGTATCGCTATCGGTCACCACCGAGTCACGCAGGCGGGTCAGACCCTCGCAAGCGCTTGCAGGTGAAGAATATATCTCTTGAAAATAGCGGTCGGCCATAGAGTCGATGCCGGCCATGGAATGAGGGCGCGACGAGCGCCGTTCAGAGCAGGCTGTCAGTGCGACAATCATTGCCGCCAGCGCAGCCGCGAGGAGTGTGATGAAGTGTTTCAATTCTGTATCGGATTATAAAGATTTAATTTACTGATGATTATGAGATTTAAAGTAATATAATTACGCCCCAAAAGGCTCACAAAGTTACAAAAATTTCGGAAAATTGTTGTAACATTGTAAAGTCTAAAAGAAAAAGGATATAAAAAATGGCTCGACCTATCAAAGAAACCCCTGTTTTAACGGGTAAAGATGCGAAAACATTTGCCGAAAGAATTGCGAACCCCGCTCCCGTAAGCCAGGCAGAAAAAGAAGCTGCCCGCAAAGCTTATGAAGCGTTCAAATCCATAAGCACATTCCCTATGTAATATGGACTTCGGTTGCTTACTATAGTCTACTTAACGATAAAATCGTTTTAGATCCTGAGGAACATGAAAATGCCCCGGAGGGGCAACATCTTCTCAACCCCGGGTGCTCGCCACCCGGGGTCCTGTAAACAGTGCGCACCGCGCCCCGGAGGTGGCGCAACAAAAGAGCCTTAATTCAGCCCCTCCGGGGCAGGATCGGATGCTCGCACTTGTACCCCGGGTGGCGAGCACCCGGGGTTGACAAGATTGCACCCCTTCAGGGTGCCAAAGCAATGTCAGTCTTTTCCGGATGGTTACGAAGTGGTGCTGAGCACTCATCTGTGGGTAAAAGATAAATCCATGGACAGCACCAACAGGACTTACCCCTCTATTCGTTAACATCACCTGCGGAAGGCGCCGGAGCCGTAGCGCTCGCTGCCGGGGTTGGTGAAGGGGTCGGAGTAGTTGAAGTTGTTATCCTCCTCTTCATCGTCATCGGTTGCCACGGGTGTATTGTTCTTGGGCTTGTTTTTCTTTATCTCGTAGGGTTTCTGGAGGTCGAGGGGCTGGTCGTAGATGTTCCACGTCTGCTCGATGTCCCAGTTTTTCTTGAGATTGATCTTACGCGGGTAGTAATATGTCTCCTCGGGCTGGCGGGAGAGGGCTATGGAGCCTGTGGTATAGGTGGCCGATGAGTCGGCGTCGATGTAAAGCCGCGCGTAATAGGTGCCTGAATTGAGATAGCTCAGCAGCGCCTCGCCACGTTCCACGGGGGCAGTGGCGACGGGTTTATCAGAGGTATTGAGAAGTTCGACTATGGCGGGCGAGCCGGCGGGCAGTCCTTCGATCACGAATCGTATCGACGAGTAGTCGCTAAGCTTCTTGGTGTTGAACTCCTGAGAGAATGGCCGGTTGGTCAATCCGTAAAGGTCGGTCATCGCTGCCGAGTCAATAGTGAGACGGTAATGCGTATCCTCATCCCACTTATATTCAGCGATATACTTCATGGGGTCGCCGGGACGCTGAAGGCTTATGGCCGGGCGCGGGAGGCTGTACCACACCGAGTCGATCATAGTCTCAAGATGCACTCCGGCGGTGTCAAATTCCACTATAGGCGTAGCCGCCGCGAAGCCAAACGGGCGGTTAAGTTCCTGCATCGAGCCGCCGAGCGCTTTGAGCACTACCGATGGAATTTCCTTAGGCATCGTGTCGGTCTCCTCGGTATCTTTCTTCTTGGGCTTCTTCATCTTGCTCTTGCGCATGAACAGGCGCAGAGTATCAGTGGTCCACGAAAGATTTTCGAGCGAATCAGTGCGTCGATAGCGAGCCTCCACGAGCAGTGAATCGTTGGCTATCAGCGTAGTATCGGTAATCCAATAGGTAAGAGTATCGAGCCCTACTGAAGCTTCGAGCACACTCCAGCGCGAAATCTCGTCGCCGCTGCGATGGGTGTTGATAAGGCGGAGGATGGGCAGCGAATCGGCCGGCGCGCCAAATCTCATGGTAATCTTATTGCGCTCGGGGCGGGCATTGTCGGCGAGATATTGCGACTTATATTCTTCGTTAAACCATGTCAGCAGCACGTCGTCGGGCAAGAATCGCGTAGCGTCGCGCACCACTATCGAGTCAGTTCCCTCGCTGCTTTCAAGCGTGTCAGTGACCTGCACGGTCATGGCCGAAGGGGTGAGCACGGTATCGTAGAAAGCCACGTCCTCCGAGCGGTCCCAATGGTAATCGCGGTTGATGTCGTTGACGGCAAAGATGTGATAGTGACCGGCCTTGAGGTTGCGTATCGTAAACTGTCCGAGCTGATTGGTCTTGGTGATTCGCTCAAAGGGCACGGTGGTGAGCGTAGTGTCAGTAAACGCCGAGTATACACCCACAAGCATACCCTGTGCGGGCTCCAGAGAGCTCGCTTCGAGCACCATACCGCTGATGCGGAGCGTGTCGATGGAGTCGCCGGTGGCAAAGTCGAGCGCGAATCCGTCGAGCACGTTACCCTCGTTGAGGTCCTTGATAGCGTCGGCGAAGTCGATGGTATATGTCACATTGGGCACGAGCGTGTCGCGCAGATCCACAGTCACACGTCGGCCGTTGGCTGAAATCGCCGGTGTGGTGTGCTGTGCGGGGGAGATTACCACCTTGGAGCCTGGGTCGTCGAGCTGCACGTTTTCATCAAAATCTATGGTGATGCGCGTGCCGGTCACCCTTGTGGCACCTGGACGGGGATTACTCTTGACATATACGGGCGGGGTGACGTCGCGCGGGCCACCTTCGGGTCGGCCTATCGAGGCACATGCGGCCACTATCGCACCCACGGCCACGGCTATCACGGCCATGGCGAGAAGGCGGAGCGACGATGCTGTATTCTTGTTTTCTGACATTTCTTATCGGGAGTATTAAAGCAGATCGATTTTCATGCCTTCGCGGGCTATGATCACATTGTCCATCACAGTGAGCGCCTCTTCAAGCAGTATATCCTCTGACTCATAGCGCTTTGAGAAGTGCCCCAGGATGAGCTGCCGGGCTCCGGCCCGGGCGGCAATGCGTGCAGCCTGCAGGGCAGTGGAGTGGCCGCGCTGCATGGCAAGGGCGCGGAGCGAGTCGTCGTAGGTGGCTTCGTGATACACGGTGTCGACGCCCGCTATGGCATCGGCCACGCGGTTATCGGCCAGAGTATCGCTGCAATAGGCGTAGCTCACGGCAGGCTCGGCGGGCGTGGTGAGCATCTCGGCGGTATATACTCGGCCTGATGAGTGGGTGATGGACTGCCCGGCTTTGAGGGCTATGCGCTGCGTGGGAGTAAGGTTGAGGAAGGCAGCCATCTCGCCGTCGAGATGACGCGGCTTCTCTTTCTCGCGGAATATGAATCCCGTGCAGGGCACGCGGTGGTAGAGCGGAAAGCACTCTACCGTGAGGGCTTTATCGTCGAGTATCACACGGCTCTCGCCCGGCTTTATGGCATCATAGACCACCTCCAGACCGCTGTCGCGCAGGAAGGTGTCGAGCCAACTGCGCAGGAGGCCTACACCCTCTTCAAGTATATGTATGGTCACCGTGGATGTGGTGCCGTGGAGCGCCATGGTGGAGAGCAATCCGGGCAGACCGAAAAGGTGGTCGCCGTGGAGATGGGAGATAAAAATATGGCTCAGCCGCGAGAACTTGAGCGACATGCGGCGAAATTGCATCTGCGCGCCCTCTCCGCAGTCGATCATCATCAGCCTGTCGCGGAAATCTATCACTTGACACGAGGGCAAGTGTCGCGACGACGGCGTGGCTGACCCGCAACCGAGTATATTAATCTGAAATTTTGCCATGCACAAAAGTAATAATTTCCCGTCTCCCCACCAAAAATCCACCAACTTTTGACCTCTCCTCCCTCCCGCGCTTGCATTTTCGGAGAAATTCTTGTAACTTTGTAAATGGATTAGCGCCGAAACCCGGCGTTTCCGCTTTACCATATTATTAACATCTTAACTACACACAATCATGGACAACAAGAAAAATGAAATAAAAATCGAACTCACTCCCGAAGTAGCAGCCGGTCACTATGCCAACCTCGCTGTAATCTCTCACTCGCCCAACGAGTTTTTCATGGATTTCATCGCCATGGCTCCCAACATGCCCCAGGCCAAGGTGCAGTCACGCATCATCATGACTCCCGAGAATGCCAAGAATCTCATGGGCGCGCTGATCGAAAACGTCAAGAAATACGAGGCTACCTTCGGCGAAATCAAGCCCAAGCATCCCATCAACGGCGGTGGCCAGGGCGAGATACCCAATCCCTTCATCATGGGCGGCAAAGCTTAATCATGAATCATAAATCATAAATCACATCAAGGGCCGATGATCCGCGAAAATAATTTTACGATATACAATACTCTCTCCCGCACCAAGCAACCGTTTGTTCCCCTCCACGAGGACAGAGTGGGTATGTATGTGTGCGGTCCCACGGTGTATGGCGACGGCCACTTGGGTCACGCCCGCCCCGCCATCACTTTTGATGTCCTGTTCCGCTACCTGCGCTACCTCGGCTACAAGGTGAGATACGTGCGTAATATTACTGACGTGGGTCACCTTGAGCACGATGCCGACGAGGGCGAGGACAAGATCGCCAAGAAGGCCCGGCTGGAGCAGCTCGAACCCATGGAGGTGGTGCAGCACTACCTCACCCGCTACCATAAGGCTATGGAGGCGCTCAACGTGCTTCCGCCTTCGATCGAGCCTCACGCTTCGGGTCACATCATCGAGCAGATCGAGTATGTGAAGAAGATTCTCGACTCGGGCTACGCCTACGTTTCGGAGGGCTCGGTGTATTTCGACGTACCTAAATACAATCGCGACCACCCCTACGGCAAGCTCTCGGGCCGCAATGTGGAGGAACTCCTCTCCACCACCCGCGCGCTCGACGGCCAGCAGGAGAAACACAATCCGGCCGACTTCGCTCTGTGGAAGAAAGCCGCTCCCGAGCATATCATGCACTGGCCTTCGCCCTGGAGCGAGGGCTTCCCCGGCTGGCACCTTGAGTGCTCCACCATGGGCGAGAAGTATCTCGGCGAGACATTTGACATCCACGGCGGCGGCATGGACCTGATGTTCCCCCACCACGAGTGTGAGATCGCTCAGTCAGTGGCCCACAACGGTCACGATGCCGTAAAGTACTGGATGCACAATAATATGATCACCATCGACGGCAAGAAGATGGGCAAGTCGCTGGGCAACTTCATCACCCTCGATGAGTTTTTCACCGGCACTCACCCGCTTCTCGACCAGCCTTACTCACCCATGACCATCCGATTCTTCATCCTCCAGGCCCACTACCGCGGCACGGTGGATTTCAGCAACGATGCGCTCAAGGGTGCCGAGAAGGCGCTGGGTCGTATGCTCGAAGGTTACCGCCGCCTGCGCGACCTCAAGCCGGCGGAGACCTCTACGGTCGACGTGGCTCAATTCGAGCGCCGCTGCCGCGAGGCGATGGACGACGACCTGAACACTCCGGTGGTCATAGCCACGCTCTTTGATGCCCTGCGCTTGATAAATCAGATCAAGGATGGCCACGCTCAGGCTACCGAGGCCGACATCAAGGCTCTGCAGGAGCTTTTCGATACATATCTCGTTGACATCCTGGGTATTCGCCCCGATATAGCCGGTGACGGCGCGGGCGATGCTTCGGCGCTCAAGCCCTTTGAGGACGCCGTCGACCTCCTGCTTGAGATGCGCGCCAAGGCCAAGGCTGCCAAAGACTGGGCTACCAGCGACCTGATACGCGACCGCATGGCCCAAGCCGGTTTCGTGGTGAAAGATACTAAAGACGGGGCCGAGTGGTCGCTTGCGAAATGACAGCCCAACTCGTTGACCCTAATTTCCTTTTAAGCTTTACCATCGGGCTCCTTGAAAAAATGGGGCTCGATGCGGCTTATTGTAATCTCACGGCCACGGCTGTAGTCACTGCCGTGACGCTCCTCGTGGCGTGGGCTATCTATGCGTTTCTTACGCGTGTGGTGGTGAAATATGTGGTGAAGCTCACCAAGTTTACCACCGCTACGTGGGACGATATTCTTCTTGATTCCAAGGTGCTTAAGGTGGTATGCGAAGTGCTCCTCACGGTGTTTCTTCAGGTCACCATCCCCCGCGGGCTGAGCCTGTATCCTGACTGGAGCGAGGCGTCGATGGTGATGTGTCAGATTCTCACCGTCGTGGCCTCGGTACACCTTGTCAACCGCCTCATCCTCGCGCTCTACTATCTTCTTGAAGAGAGGCGCGGCGCCCGCGTGACGGCTCTGAAGGGCATCAGGCAGATGCTTCAGGTGCTGTCGATACTCGTGGGGCTGATTATCGTGATAAGTATTCTCGCTAATCGCGACCCGCTTATCATCATCTCGGGTCTCGGCGCTGCGGCTACGGTGCTCATGCTGGTTTTCAAGGACCCGATTATGGGCGTGGTGGCCGGCGTGCAGCTCACGCTCAACGATATGCTCCGCCCGGGCGACTGGATCTCGGTGCCCTCGCGCAATATCAACGGTATTGTCAAGGAGGTGGGTCTCGCCACGGTCAAGGTGCAGAATTTCGACATGACCATCGTCACCGTGCCCCCTTACTCGCTGCTGAGCGAGTCGTTTCAGAACTGGCGCGGCATGGTTGACTCCGGTGGCCGACGCGTGCAGCGCTCGGTGTGCATCGACCTCAACTCGGTGCGCTATCTGTCGGCTGAGGAGCGTGCCGCCGTCGAGGGCGAGGAATGGTTTGCCCCGCTGGCGGCCGACGGTCGCGAGGTGGCCAACGTCACTGCGTTCCGCCACTATCTCAAGCATGCCATCGCCCATACTCCTACGGTGAAGACTGATATGACATGGATGGTGCGCGAGCTCGCCCCTACTCCGCAGGGCCTCCCGGTAGAGTTTTATTTCTTCACTTCCCACACTTCGTGGGTGGAATATGAGGAGTTTCAGGCAGGCGTGTTTGACCGCGTGCTGGCCGACGTGAACCGCTTCGGACTGCGCGTATATCAGGCTCCTTCGGGGCTCGACATCTTATCGCTTAAGCAATGAACAAGGACGAAGTATACATGCGCATGGCCATCAACGAGGCGCGCCGCGCTCTCGAAGCCGACGAGGTGCCCATAGGCGCCGTCATCGTCAGTCCGCGCGGACTTGTGATAGGCCGCGGCCATAATCTCACCGAGGCGCTTGCCGATGTCTCGGCCCACGCTGAAATGCTTGCCATCACTGCCGCCGCCCAGACCATAGGCGGAAAGTATCTGCGCGACTGCTCGCTGTATGTCACCGTGGAGCCGTGCCTCATGTGTGCCGGGGCGATAGGCTGGAGCCAGATAGGGCGCATAGTCTACGGCGCTCCTGACCCCAAGCGCGGCTATTCTACTCAGGTCTCGCGCTCGCCGTTTCACCCCAAGGCTGAGGTGGTGGCCGGTGTGCTTGCCGACGAGTGCGCCGCCCTTATGACCGACTTTTTTAAATCCAAACGATAATCCTCCTTCTCATGAAAAAACTCGTTATCTCCACCGGCGCGGGTATCAGCGCCGAAAGCGGTATCTCAACCTTCCGCGATGCCGACGGACTGTGGGAAAATTACCCCGTGATGGAAGTGTGCTCGGCCGACGGTTTCGCCCGTAATCCGGCTCTGGTCCACAAGTTTTATTCTGACCGTCGCCGCCAGCTCCTCACCGCCGAGCCCAATGCAGCTCACCGCGCTCTTGTAGAGCTCGAAAAGCATTTCGACACCTATATTATTACCCAGAATGTGGATGACCTCCACGAGCGGGCCGGCAGCAACCGCATCCTTCATCTCCATGGTGAGCTGATGAAGGCTCGCGCTCTCGATGACCCCGACCTGCTTTTCACGCTCGATGAAGAGCACATCGAGACCACGCCCGACACCGTTATCGACGGCCACCACGTGCGCCCCCACATCGTATTCTTTCAGGAATCCGTGCCTAATATCGAGCGCGCCATAGAGTGGGCGCAGATGGCTGATATATTTGTAGTTATAGGCACGTCGCTGGCCGTATATCCCGCAGCCTCGCTGCTCCACTACGTGCGTCGCGGTGTCCCCGTCTACTACATCGACCCGCGCCCCGCAGCAGTTCCCTCGGGCGTCACCGTAATCCCCGAGCCCGCCACCCGCGGCGTCGAAACCCTCAAGAAATACCTCCTGGGTTAATCATCCTTGTAAAGCTCGTACATATCCTCGATCCAGCCGCGCATGGTGGCGCGGAGCGACGGGGGTGAGAGCACTTCAAGTCGTGCACCTGACTGGAGGAGTTTCGTCACGAAGTCGTAAGTGGGCGCCACATACAGCTCGAAATCGCCATATTCCTCGCAGTCAGCTATCTGTCGCTGACTGTGATGGAGCGGCAGCGTGGCGAGATAATGCTTGTGGTTGCGGTCAGCGCGCACCACTATGCGCTCAGGCTTCACGTCATATCCTATCACTATACCGTAGCGGGTCGAGAAAAATTCCTCGGCCGAGAAGCCGTCGGGCAACCGGAATCGCTCGCCGGTCACCTCCACATCGGTCACGCGGTCGAGCGAGTACACCTTGATTTCGTCGCGCTCGTTGTGGCCCAGCACATACCAGCGGTTTTCAAAGAGCTTCACGCAGTAAGGCTCGATGGCAAACGTATTGTTGCGCGGGCGGTTAAAGGGACGATGCGTGATCTTGACCACGCGATTGTCTTTCATCGCATTGAGGATCGTAGTCAGGTGGTCGCGCCCCGAAGGAATCTGATCCACCACTATGCGATCTTTCAAGGCAAGATGCTCACCGATAAGATTGCCGGCCGCAAACGAGTCGAGCATCCACTTCCGCAACTTATCCTCGTCGATATCCTCGGGATTCTCTATATAATATAGGTATCCGCCCTGCTTCTGGCAGGAGATGATTATGCCAAACTGGTCGAAAATCGCATCCTTCCAGCGATTAAACGTCGCGCGATGGAGCGGCTTGCAGTCGCTCAACTCCTTATTGCGCTCCCAGCGGTCAGAGAGATCGCGGTGAGAAATCCTCCCCGCCCTCCGTATCGTATCAATAAGCCATGTATATTTCTGAAGCTGATTCATGATGATTATCACATGATGTTTATTAAGAAAATATTCCTACTAGTAACTGAATACGAGTTGATTAGATGCGTGAGCACTATTTTCGAGAAGTGAAGATTAATGTAAGAGAGGGCTGGAAGCCCGATGTAGTCGCTAACCGCGGATGTAAGTCCGCGGAGATGATAAACTACTGAAAATGAGCTCCGGAGGAGCGATGTTGTGTGGGTGGCTCACACAACATCGCCCTTTTAGGGCTCAGAATCATGACTTCATCTATGCCGCGCACTTACATGCGCGGTTAATGACAACGACGCCACTCCGTGGCTGAGGTTACTATC